>JAGLTZ010000176.1 GCA_023135015.1 Candidatus Latescibacterota bacterium | reverse complement strand
GCCGTCAGATGGGCTGCCCGAGCTGCCCCGGTTCGGCATGCAGATGAGTATCCCGGGGGGATTCGAGACCTTTACCTGGTATGGCAGGGGACCGTTCGAGAACTACGTGGATCGGAAGAAGGCCGCCAGGGTCGGCCTCTACAGCGGCACGGTCGATGAGCAGTTCGTGGATTACTCCGAGCCGCAGGAGAACGGCAACAAGACAGATGTGAGGTGGGCGGCGCTGATTAGCGAGGATGGGACAGGACTGATGGTCACCGGTCTTCCATTGATAGAGGTCAGCGTACATCACTATACAACAGAGGATCTCGACCGGGCCAAGCACACCCACGAGCTGACTCATAGAGAATTCATCACCCTTAACGTCGACGGAATGATGATGGGATTGGGTGGTGACAACAGCTGGGGGGCGCGGCCGCACGAGGAGTTCAGGATAGGGGCCGAGCCGCGGAGCTTCCGTTTCCGAATAAGGCCGTTCACTGCCGAGGACGCTACCTGGATGCAGATCGGTTGGACGGTGCCACCGCTGCCATGACCGGGATAGAGCTGTGTCAGAGACAGGAACATTGATTACGATCATACTGGCAATTGTCGGGGTGGCCGGCCTCGTCTATTTTGCCCAGCTTGTCAGATTCCGGACAGGATTGTCTCGTCTGAGGCCCGGGCAGTCTGGTGAAAAACCGAGTGTCGCGGTCGTCATCGCGGCCCGCAACGAGGAGGACGAGATAGGGGTCTGCCTGGAGGGCCTTTCCTTACAGGATTATCCAGGGGAGAAGTTTCAGGTCGTAGTGGTTGACGACTGCTCTACCGATAGAACCCCCGATATAGTGCGTGAGGCGTCTCTGAAAAATCCGGGGATCAGGCTGATACGGGTGGAAGAGCCGCCGCCGGGCATAGCCCCGAAGAAATACGCCGTTACCAGGGGCATCGAAGAGACCGATTCTGAGATCATCATCCTCACCGATGCCGACAGCCGGTCCGGGCCATCCTGGATCAGTGGTATGGTCAGACACTTCACTCCGGAAGTGGGGATGGTACTCGGCTATACCGGGTACAGGAGGGAAGAAGGAATCAGCCCCTGGTTCCTCGGCTTACAGTCTCTCGACTTCCTCTCACACGCTTTTGTCGCCGCCGGAGCCGTGGGAGCCGGGCAGGCATTCAATTCAAACGCCAACAATCTCGCTTTCAGGCGCAAAACGTATATGGATACCGGCGGGTACGGTGCCTACAGCAGGTACATCTCGGGAGACGACGACCTGCTGCTACAGACAGTGGTGAAGCGGACCCGGTGGCGGATAGACTTCGCCATCGAGCCCGAGACCTTCGTAACAACCCGGCCGGCCAGCGGGATCAGAGAGGCCTTCCGGCAGAGGATGAGGTGGGCGTCGAAAAGTACAGCCTACAATTGGCCGGTCCTGCTATTCCTGATATCAACCTTTATCTTCTTCACGGGGCTGCTTCTACTCATTCCATACAGCTTTTTAAGTTCACTCAGTGTCGTGTTCCCCCTGCTCCTGTTTGGCCTGAAGGTCGTCTTCGACTATCTGGTGATAAAGAAGGGTCATAAAACCTTCGGTCTTGAGGGGCAGTGGCGGTATTTTCCTCTGACTGAACTTTTTCATATCCCCTATATCCTGACAATCGCTGTAAGCGGTCAGTTGCTCCCTCACGAGTGGCGCGGCCGGAAGTCAGGCAAGAAAGTCGACTGACAAGGCCGGGTATATGCACTCGATAAGACGTCTTCAGCCAACCCGATATGCCAGGGTACTCAGCTTCTGGGCCAGAAACCTTCTTTCGCGAACCGATCTGTTCCCTTTCTACGCCTCTTTCAAGGTCACGAGCCGCTGCCACTTCCGCTGCCATTTCTGCGACATATGGAAGAATCCCCATCCCGACCTTTCAGAGGAGGATGTCAGGAGAGTCCTCTCAAATCTGGGTCGCTCCAGCATTCTACTGGTCTCCCTGGAGGGGGGCGAACCGCTGATGAGGCCGGACATCGGAGAGATCCTGAAGTTCGCCCGGACACAGCCCTTCTATATCCTCCTGACGACTTCCGAGAGTAGACTCTCCGACTATCCGATGGAGGAGTACTGCCCCTATATAGACTTCTTCCACGTATCAATCGACGAGGGGCACCGCAATCTGGACATGTTCGATGAGCTGGAGGAATACAAGAGGTGGGGCTCCGAGGTTTCGGTGCAGACCGTAGTCACCGGTAAGACTCTTGCGGAGCTGGAGTGGAAAGTGGAACGCTGCCATAAGGCGGGTGTGACGATAGTCATCATGCCGGCGGTCGATCTTGACCACGACAGCGATCATTATCCTGCCCCGGGGGCTTTCAGGGAATCGGTCACGAGGCTGAAAGAGCTCTACCCCCGTACGATCATAACACCGGCCGGCTTTCTGGATGCAATCAACAGGCCGCACGGGTGTTCGCCGGCTTCCATTATCATCCGCTCGGACGGTGCCCTGTATTACCCGTGCCGAGTGCTCGATACTACTGTCGGGAACCTGGTTGAATCAGACCTGAAAGATATTCTGAGAAGCGAGGAGGCGGTTGAGGCCAGAAAAGTGATGGTGGAATGCGGGAGGAGGTGTGGGTGGTATCAGTACTTTGCCATACGCTCCTATACGAACCCCAGGGAGGCTATTCCGCTACTGCTGGAGCAGATCAGGCGTCCTCCTTCTCCTCCTCGATCAGGGGTATAAATGCGGACTTGAGCGATCCGCATACGGTCCGGTGAATTGTGAATTATGCTGGATCGTTCAGCAGATACGTGGAAGCAGTTCCCCGGCCGGCATATCAACGATCCTGGTTCCTCCTATGCCGGTTTCCATGAGTACCCTCTCTTCAGGATCGGATTCAACCCTTCCAATAATGCACGCTTCCCTGCCGTATTCGTGCTTCCTCATCGATTCAACCACGTCGGAGGCGCTCTCCTGAGGGACGAATGCAACCAGCTTTCCCTCATTTGCGATGTGGAGCGGGTCGAATCCAAGAAGTTCGCAGGCGCCCTGCACTTCATCCCGCACTGGGATCCGGTCCTCCTCCAGGAATATTGCGATACCGCTCTGACGCGCGATCTCGTTCAGGGATGCGGCAACACCGCCCCTGGTGGGATCCCTGAGCGTGTGTATCTCGGCGCCTGTGGAGTATATCGCCTCGACCAGGCTTGAAAGAGGGGTGGTGTCTGAGGTTATCTCGGTTTCGAAAGCAAGCTCTCCGCGCGCTACCAGCACGGCTATTCCGTGATCGCCGATGGTGCCCGAAAGGAGTACCGTGTCGCCTGGGCGAGCGTTGCGGCCGCTGGTCTCCCGACCTGCAGGGATCCGGCCGACGCCTGTCGTGCTGATGTATAAGCCGTCTGCCTGGCCGTGCTCAACCACCTTGGTATCGCCGGCTATTACCGTGATCCCGGCCTCATCGGCGGCATCCCTCATAGATTGGACGACACGTTCCAGGTCCTCATAGGAAAGCCCCTCCTCGAGGATGAAGCTTGCAGTAATCCAGAGCGGCTGCGCGCCGACCATGGCCAGGTCGTTGACGGTACCGCATATAGCGAGCCGTCCGATGTCGCCGCCGGGAAAGAAGAGAGGCTGAACGATGTGGGCATCGGTTGATACCGCAAGGGAGTCTCCCTCTTCCATCACTTCCTCGATAGGGGGCACGGCAGCATCGTCGCCACGTAACAGGACAGGGTTGTCGAGGGCCGGGTAGAAAAGGTGCTCGATCAACTCACCGGTCAGCTTACCGCCGCTTCCGTGCCCCAGGACAATCCGGTCATGGTGGGGAAGGGGGAGAGGGCAGCTCAGCTCCGGTCCGCCTGTCGGCTTCTCGTTCATCTCTTCTTTCGGCACGATCTGTCTCTTCTCTTGATCCCTTTTCTCCACCCGGTGCCGGATCAGGAGTCCCGGCCGTAACGATAATAGGCGGCGCAGGCGCCTTCTGAGGAAACCATCGTGGCGCCCAGCGGATGCTCGGGGGTGCACGTCTCTCCGAACACCGGACAGTCGGCAGGTTTCTTCCGACCCTGCAGGATCTCGCCGGCTATACAGACGGACGATTCTTCCGTTGTCAGCGAACCTACATCGAATTTTTTCTCCGCATCAAAATCGGCGTACTCTTCCCGCAGCCTGAGTCCGCTTTCGGGTATCTCTCCGATACCACGCCACTTCCGGTCACACGTTTCGAATACCTGGCTGATGAGTGCCTGGGCCGGTCGATTGCCTTCAAATGTGACGGCCCGTGGATAGGCGTTTTCTGCCTGGGTCCGGCCTTCCTCGAGCTGGCGGACGGCCGCACTTATCCCACGCGCCAGGTCGAGCGGCTCAAACCCTGTCACCACGATCGGGACTGAGAACTCTTCCGCGATGGGTGGGTATTCCCAGTAACCCATCACGGTGCATACGTGCCCGGCAGCCAGGAAGGCCTGCACGAGGTTTCCAGGCCAGCTGAGGATGGCGCGCATGGCCGGCGGAACACAGGCGTGGGAGACCAGCACGGAGTAGTTGCCGACTCCGAGGCGGCTTGCCTGAAGCACGCTCATGGCGTTGGGAGGGGCGGTGGTCTCGAAACCGATAGCGAAAAAAACCACCTCCCGATCGGGGTTCTCACGGGCGAGCTGCAGCGCGTCCAGAGGGGAGTAGACAACTCTGACATCTCCTCCCGAAGCCCTTACGGAAAAGAGGTCGGTCGAGGAACCAGGAACGCGGATCATATCGCCGTAGCTGGTGAAAATCACCTCGGGCCGGCTGGCAATCGCAAGCGAGCGATCTATTGTCTCGAGCGGGGTAACGCATACCGGACAGCCCGGTCCGTGGACCAGTGTGAGCTGGGTGGGGAGCAGCCTGTCCAGGCCGCTGCGCACTATCGAGTGGGTCTGCCCCCCGCATATCTCCATGAGCGTCCAGGGAGCGCTGATCTCATCCCTGATCTCATCCACAACTTTCCTGACAAGTGTGCCGTCCCTGTATTCATCGAGATACTTCACTGCTCGGGTTCCAGTTCTTCTTCGATCTCCACCAGTTCCCGGAGCAGGTCGAGGGTGTAGAGCGCCTCCTCCTCATCGAGAACGTTGATGGCGAAGCCGACGTGGACGATCACATAATTGTCCTCTTCAATAGCGTCCAGGTATTCGAGACATACCTCGCGGCTGATGCCGCCGAAATCCACCTTTCCCATCTTCAGGCCGTCGTTCTCGTAGATCTCGGTCACTCTGCCGGGTATTGCTAGGCACATTGGATTGCTATCCACTACCTTTCTTCATCTAACTCGGTTCCAGTTGCTCTCACCTGCCCCTGCCTCAGTCTTCGGGCGGCCACAACCGCCTGCCCAAGGGCGAGTCCGCCGTCGTTAGCCGGCACTCTCCTGTGAACGTACACGGTGAATCCCGCATTTTCCAGCAGGGAGACCGTGCGGTTCAGCAGCAGCAGGTTCTGCCACACGCCACCGCTCAGCGCCACCTGCTCGATATCATGACTGCTGCGGAGGCTAATACACATCCGGGCGACCATCGCGGCCACACCATTGTGGAAGCGCGCGGATATTTCGGGTATCGACTCGCCGCTGCGCAGATCGGAAACCAGGGCGACGATCAGGGGTGATGGATCTATCGTGTCGTCGCTGAACTCGAAGGGATACGCACCCTCTTCTCCGGGGGAGGCTGCCGCCTCGAGTTCACACGCCGCCTGGGCCTCGTAGGCTATCCGGTGGCGCAGGCCCGCCAGCGAGGCTGCAGCATCGAAGAGACGTCCCATGCTGGAAGTGGGAGGAGCATTCAGCTCTTTAGCGAGCTGCCGATCGAGCAGGGCCAATTCGTCTGAGCCGGCCACTTTGACCGGAGGCAGATCATCACTCCATTCAACCCCGGCTTTTCTCAGCCAGCTCAGCGCCGTTCGATAGGGGCTCCGTATAGCTGAATCACCCCCCGGCAGAGGACAGTAGGCAAGGTGGGCGGCGCGGGTGAAGCCGTCGTAGTCGGCTATCAGCAACTCACCTCCCCAGATGGCACCGTCGGTGCCGTAGCCGGTCCCGTCGAAGGATACACCGATAACGGGCGAGTCGCCGGAGAGCTCGTTGTCGGCCATGCACGAGGCGATATGCGCGTGGTGGTGCTGCACGCCGACGACCCCCAGGTTTTCGCTGTCGGCTCTCTTCAGCGCGTAGCGTGTGGACTGGTAGTCGGGGTGGAGATCGTAGGCGATGATCCGGGGACGGATGCGGAAGAGCCGCTGGTAATGTTCCACACCCTCTTCGAATGAGCGGTATGCCTCCAGACAGTCCATCTCGCCTATGAAATGGCTCACGAAGGCCCTGTTCTCCCGGGCCATACAGAAGGAGTTCTTGAACTCCCCGCCCACCGCCAGCAGCGGCGGGCTCTCGAAAGGCAGCAGTATCGGAAAGGGGGAGTATCCCCGGGAACGTCGGAAGAAGTAGGCGCCGCCGCGGAACTGCCCCACAACCGGATCGTCGCACCGCATGTGAATGGGGCGGTTGTGGAAAAGCAGGGCGTCTGCGAACTCCGTCATGCGCCGGCGCGCATCTTCGTCCTCGTAGGCGATCGGCTCTTCGCTCAGGTTTCCGCTGGTCATGACGAGCACGTCCGGGAACCCCGGCTCCGGTTCCAGAAGCAGGTAATGGAACGGAGTGTAGGGGAGCATGAATCCCAGACGGTTCAGGCCTGGAGCTACTTCGGCCGCAACCCCTGAATCCTCACTTCTCTCAAGCAGTACAATCGGGCGTTCTGGCGAAACCAGCAGCATGCGGTCCGCTTCCCCCACCTTCACGTGACGCTCGATGGTCTCCAGATCGTAGGACATCAGCGCGAAGGGTTTCTCCTCCCGTTGCTTCCTGCTGCGCAGTGTGGATACCGCTTCGGGATTCGAGGCGTCGCACGCGAGGTGGAAGCCTCCCAGCCCCTTCATGGCCAGGATTCTTCCCTCGGTCAGCATCTTCCTGGCTGCGGAAACGGCCTCTTCACCCTCAACGGTTTCAGCACCCTTTTCCTCCAGCCAGACGTGCGGTCCGCATGCCGGGCAGGCCACTGGTTGGGCGTGGAAGCGCCTGTCTGTGGGATCGGAATATTCGGCCGCACATTCGGGGCACATCTCGAAGGAGGCCATTGTAGTGTTCAGCCGGTCGTAAGGGATGTCCTTTATGATGGTGAAGCGTGGGCCGCAGTTGGTGCAGTTGATGAAAGGATATCGGTACCGCCTGTCCCCGGGGTCGCGCATTTCCGACAGGCAGTCGTCACAGACGCTGATGTCGGGCGATACGGGCTGGAAAGCGCCCTCTTCCCTCCGGGACGGTATGATCTGGAAACCGGTATGGCCCCAAGGGCCGGCTCTTTCGACTTTCATGCGTTCAATGGCCGCGCGGGGTGGGCCGCCCCTGCCAAGTTCTTCCACGAAGGTCTCCAGGCCCGCATCCATCCCCTCAATTTCGATGTCCACCCCCGACGAGGTGTTTCGGACCCAGCCGTTCAGTTCCAGGCGTTCGGCAAGAAGGCAGACGAAGGGCCTGAATCCGACACCCTGCACGATGCCGGTAATATGGATCCGGCGCCCTTCCATAAGGGTATTCCCTGTACTAGCTATTCTGTTCCAGGGCGAGCTCTGCCACCCACCCGACCCATGCGTCTATCCCCTCGCCGGTCACACAGGAGAGGGGGAAGGTAACGACACCTTCGTTGAGAGCCTCGACCCCCTGCTTGAACCTTTCCATATCGAAAGAGACATAGGGAAGGAGATCTATCTTATTGATCACGAGCATATCGACGCCCCTGTACATGCTGGGATACTTGAAGGGCTTGTCATCCCCCTCGGGGACGGATGCGATAAGGACACTCTTATGGGTCCCGAGATCCCAGCTCGCCGGGCAAATCAGGTTGCCCACGTTCTCCACGATCACGATATCCAGCTCACTCAGCTCCAGCTCGTTCAGCCCCTGCTTCACCATCGGCGCATCCAAATGGCACGAGCCGGTGTTTATCTGCACGCTCGTCGCGCCTGCGGCAGCCGCCCGGTCTGCGTCCAGGTTCGTCGCCAGGTCCCCTTCAATGACACCGAGCCTGAACCGGTCCGCCAGCAGAGGCAGGCTCCTCTCTATCAGGGAAGTTTTGCCCGCCCCGGGCGAAGCCATCAGGTTCATCGCGAAGACCTTGTTCTCGTCAAGCCGGATCCGGTTGAGCTCCGCCAGCTGGTCGTTGGCCTTGGTGATTTTCTCTACAACGGATATGCGCTCGGGCATGATCGCTAACTCCCTGATTCAGCCCCGGAAACCTCCACCTGTTCCAGGTCTATCGCTTCAAGGTGGAATTCGTCGCCGCCCACAACACGTACTCGGAATCCGGAACAGGTGTTGCAGGTGTATGAGAATTCCTCCGGTTCAAAGACTGCACCGCAGTCGAGGCACTCTATCTTCAGGGGAGTGTGGCGGAAGTGGAGCTTCGCTCCCTCGGCGGTCGTGTCCTCGCTGATGATGTCCCAGTAGAACTGGACCGATTCGTCCACCACGCTTGCGAGCTTTCCCACAACAAGGTAGAGGTCTGTTATTTTCCCGCCGCCGGCCTCTTCTGCGTGCTTGATTGCCAGGTCCAGCAGGCTTTGTGTTATTGGCAATTCGTGCATAGGTAGCCAATATAGGAATCTCGATTTACTGAACCTAACGCCTGATTTCGTCTGCTGATAGTTGCGGCGGGTACCTCAATTCCGCTATAGCCTTTGAGCAGTGGATCGATAAGAGTTCAGAGAGAACAGCCACTCTGGACTATCCGGAGACACCGGATGGAACTACGAAAAGGAATGGAGACTGCCATGACAATCCCCGGGATGCGACGATTGGTGTCAGGCGACAACCGGGTTTCAACGCTCATGTCGCTGTGTGCGGCAGCTGCGGTGTTGGCAGCGGCGCCCTGTGCGTCCGCACAGGATGTGGACGCCCTCCGCGAGGCCGCATGGAGTTCGGTTGAGGACCACGGTGGGGAACTGATCGGTTTGAGTGATTCCATCTGGCGGTATGCCGAGCTTGCTCTGCACGAGACCCGATCGGCTGCAGCGCTGGCAGACTATCTGGAGAGACAGGGTTTCGTAGTGGAGCGTGGAGTGGCTGACATGCCTACCGCCTTTGTCGCCACCTACGGCTCGGGCAGTCCGGTCGTCGGCATCCTGGCGGAGTACGACGCCCTTCCGGGCCTCAGCAACAGGGTTGAGACCAGGAAGGTGCCTCTGGTAGAGGGCGAGCCCGGTCACGGCTGCGGACACAACATATTCGGGACGGGCAGCGTGGGGGCCGCGGTGGCGGCCAGGGAGGTCATTGAGCAGTTCCATCTGGAAGGTACGATAAAGCTCTTCGGTTGCCCGGCGGAGGAGACTGTGGTGGGCAAGGTCTACATGGCCAAGGCCGGGGTCTTCGACGGGCTCGACGTGTGCCTCGACTGGCATCCGGGAAGTATGACAGGGGTGGGATTTTCACGCAGCCGCGCCCTGAACAATTTCACGGTGGAGTTCTTCGGCAGAACCGCACACGGGGCAGGGGACCCGTGGAACGGCCGCAGCGCGCTCGATGCTGTTGAGCTTATGAACCACGCGGTCAATATGCTGCGGGAGCACGTGCCTACTTCGACCAGGATACACTATGTGATCCCCGACGGAGGCGGGGCGCCGAATGTCGTGCCGGGATATGCGAAGGTGTGGTACTACGTACGGGATCTGTACAGGGATGGTCTGGAACCCACATACGCATGGGTGCTCAAGACCGCCGAGGCTGCCGCACTGGCAACCGAGACGACCCATAAAGTCACCCTGACGACGGGGGTCCACTCCTACCTGCTCAACCGACCGCTCACCGAGATGCTAGACCGAAGCCTTCGCGCCGCCGGAGAGC
>JAGLTZ010000175.1 GCA_023135015.1 Candidatus Latescibacterota bacterium | reverse complement strand
CTTATTATCAGCTCGTCAGGCAAATCAGTTACTAGTACACCGCTCCGCAATTACGCCGGCATTCGAGCGCCGATACATTCCGGCCAGCCGCGTTACTCGTCGTCGCGATAGCCACCGCTATCCCTCCTCCTCGTGCCTTGCTGGCCGGACGCCTCGGCGCTCTCGATACATCACCGTAATTACGGAGCGGTGCACTTAGTAATTCTCCAGGACGCGCTTGACGCGGGCGAGGCCCTCGATCAGGTAGTCGTGCTCGGGGCCGTAACCGAGGCGGAGGTAGTGGTCGAAGCCGAAGTGGTCGCCCGGCTGGATCAGAGTATCCTCTTTAACCCTAACACGCTCGGCCAGATCGGATGAGTTGACGTCAAGATTGTATCGAACCCACATGATGGCCCCAGCCTGCGGTTCCACATACTGAAAGGTTCCTTCCTGCCGGTCCACCCACTCCTTCAGCATCGGGAGATTAGTACGAAGAATGCTCTTTGTGCGTTCGAGGATGTTCTGCCGGCGGGATGGTTCCAGTGCGTGAATGGCAAGTGCTTCTGTCAGTGTGGATGAACCGATAGAGGAGTAATCGTGGTATGACCATAGCTCCTCTATCTTCTCGGTCGAGGGGCATACAACCCATCCGATGCGCAGGCCCGGAAGGCCGTAGGCCTTCGAGAGCCCGGAGGTGACCAGGAGCCGGTCGTACCTCCCCCAGAAGCTGGGTGTCTCGGGCCCATCAACCTCCGCACCCCTGTAGATCTCGTCGGCGAGTATCCAGGCTCCTACCCGCTCTGCGGCTGCCACGACTGACTCAAGCAGTGATGCCCCGAATGTCAGGCCTGTCGGATTGTTCGGGTTTGTGATGATTATCAGCTTCGTTTTCCCGGTTACCGCTTCTTCCAATTCCGCTGAGTCCGGCTGCCACCCGTTCTCTTCGTGCAGCATCCACGGCTTGACGGTGGCGCCCCAGCCTTCGACCAGCCCGTTGGTCTGCATGTAGTTTGGAAGCATTACAATTGCCTCGTCCCCGGTTTCGAGGAGCTGCCATGTGCTCAGGAAGTTGGCTTCGGCTCCTCCGTGTGTAACCAGGACATTGTCGATGCTCGAGCTGGGATAGATGGCCGATATGAACTCTCGCAGTTCTGCCGCTCCGTTGCCCTGTGCGTAGCCCAGCCCGATCTGCAGGAGATCTTCTCCCATCAGGGGTGTGCCGTCTCCCGGTAATTCGAGGAGTTCTTCGACCGTAAGTTGGTGCACACCGCTTTCTGCGAGGTTGTACGACACCTGATGCTCATAGGTGGACTGCCATCTTTCCATTGCGAAAGGGGGGATGTGCATCGTGATGCCTCCATCTAAGGGTGACTGGATATTGTGCACATCAGTTTCCGTCCGGAAACCTCATCAGTTCCAATCCGAAGTCAACGGATGGGAACACATTAACGGCATATCCATCACAGGTCAGGTGAAAAGCAGGTGTGGGCCTGCACACATTGACCGGCGCCGGCGGACGATAGTAACTTCAATCCTAATGGACCCAAACCGAAAGGAAGACACCCATGTCGGTCAATCGTAGATCAGCCCTCTTCATGCTGGCTTTTATGCTGGCAGCTTTTATCCCGATCGATGCCCTGGCCCAGCAGACAGCTACAGCAGTGGGCGGGAGGCGACCGATGACGCCGCAGGACCTGTGGGCGATGGGCAGGGTGAGGGGTTCTGTCTTCAGCCCGGATGGGACCAGAGTGGCCTTTACCATGACCTGGTATGATGTAGAGGCCAACCGGGGGAACAGCGATGTCTGGGTGGTACCTGTTGAAGGCGGGGAAGCAATCCAGATGACAAGCTCACCCGGCACCGACTCCTCACCAGCATGGTCACCGGACGGGAAATGGCTGGCATTTGTGAGCACCAGGGGAGGTAATGGCCCGCAGATATATCTGCTTCCCGCCGACGGGGGAGAGGCGAAACCTCTGACAAATCTGGGGGGAGGGGCTTCAGGACCGGTCTGGTCGAACGACGGGACGAAGGTCCTGTTCGTCAGCGAGGTATGGCCTGATGGGGATGAATCGGCGGCCAGGCTGAAGGATCTTGCCGAGGGTCCGACCAACGCAAGGGTCTACGACGAACTGATGTACAGACATTGGGATACCTGGGAGGATGGCAAGCGCAGCCATGTATTCATGATCGATGTTGTAACGGGAGAGACCCGGGATCTGACCACGGGCCCATACGATACGCCTCCGATTTCACTCGGTGGATTCCAGGACTTCGACCTCAGCCCAGACGGCAGGGAGCTGGCGTTTGTGCGCAACACCGATGTGCCCACCGCAGTAGGCACGGGCAATGACATCTGGCTGGTTTCCGCGGCGGGCGGAGAACCACGTCAGCTCGGCGACAACGACGCGAATGAAGACTCACCGCAGTACAGCCCCGACGGCCGTTATATCGCCTACATGGCGATGAAGCGGCCCGGGTTCGAGGCTGATCGTACCCGTCTGGTCGTCTATGACCGGCAGAGCGGGGTGCAGAGCTGGCTCACCGAAGGGCTGGACAGATCGGTTAGCTCCTTTGTGTGGGCGCCCGATTCTTCAACCCTCTACTTCCTGTGCCAGGACAGGATCTACAGAAGCCTCTATAAGGTGTCTGCAGGGGGAGGGGAAGTCACCCAGCTGACCCGCGGCACGTATAACAGCAGTGTTGCCCTCTCTCCCGACGGCACCACACTCGTAGTCGCCAGGCAGTCGAACGTGATGCCGACAGAGCTGTTCGCCCTCGACACCAGTGGAAGTGACCTGCGTCAGCTGACCCATACCAACGACGAACTGCTGGCCCAACTAGATCTGAGTGAGGCGGAGACATTCACTTTCAGGGGCGCCAGAGGAGCGGAGATCGAGGGCTTTATTATCAGACCCCCAGGCTTCGATCCGTCAAAGAAATATCCTCTGGTCTATCTGGTGCACGGGGGACCGCAGGGGGCGTGGAGTGACATCTTTCACTATCGTTGGAATGCGAATATGTTCGCCTCACCTGGCTATGTAGTGGTAGCTGTAAATCCTCGTGGCAGCACTGGTTACGGGCAACAGTTAACGGATGAGATTAGCGAGGATTGGGGCGGCAAAGTCTTCGAGGACCTGATGAAAGGGCTCGACTACGCTATCGAGACCTACCCCTTCATCGACGCCTCACGCATGTCCGCTGCCGGGGCTTCATACGGCGGATACATGATGAACTGGTT
>JAGLTZ010000174.1 GCA_023135015.1 Candidatus Latescibacterota bacterium | reverse complement strand
GGAACTGGATGACGATGACGTGACCGATGTCGCCCTGGCGGCGCTGTTCCACGATGTAGGCCTGCTGAAAATTACTCATGCGCTGACCGAACTCACCAGCACCCCCGAATCGGAACTGTTGGTCAACCACCAGCTGGATGCGGTGGAGGATCTGGCCATACATGTACGGAAGGGCAGCATCGAGAGGTTATCGGAGCTTCTCATACAGCACGTTTCCGAAGGAGGCGCGTTCCTGGAGGAACTACCGCTCTCCCCGGCTGTAGCCAGGTTAGTCAAGGGACACCACGAGCGATATGATGGCCACGGATATCCGGCAGGTCTGCGTGGAGAGAATGTCCCCATTATACAGAGAGTCCTGACAGCTGCTGATAGTCTGGAGACAGCTATCGCAGCTGCGGGCGAGCGGGGACACAGCCCGGAATTTGTCCGGGCTGAAGCACTGAAATTCTCAGGCAAACAGCTCGGTCCTGCCGAGGCAAAGGGGTTGGTGGAGGCCACACAAAACGTCCGCTTCTGGGGCATATTCACCGGAGGCCAGGTGGGTAAGCAGCTGATGAGCCGCATCCCTCAGGAACGGGTCGCGGTCACATACGGTCAGCTGGCAACCATGTTCGTACAGCTGGTCGGGCTGGTGGACGGCAAGTCGCCTTACCGCCAGAACCATTCCTGGAACGTAGCACGAAATACCTATCTGATAGCCCTGGAGCTTGGAATACCGGAGGATCTGGCGGCTTCACTTGGGATGTCCGGCCTGGTTCACGACCTGGGCAAAGCGGGTGTAAGTAACCAGATACTGGACAAGCCGAAGTGGCTGACCGGCCCCGAGTATGATCAGGCCAAGAAGCATATATCCTATACAGAGAAGATCCTCGGTTATGCGGGTGGATTGTTCGATGAAGTGCTGGAGTGGATTGCAGATCACCACGAGCGGCTGGACGGCTCCGGTTACCCCAACCGCCTGAAGGGGGACAAACTGAGCCGCGAGGCACGCATTCTGGCCACCGCCGACGTCTATGACGCGCTCATATCCGACCGACCCTACCGCAGAGGACTGGACCCGATAGCCGCGGTACGGTTCATGGAGGGCAAGGTGAACCGCTACTTTGACCCCGAAGTGCTGGGGGCGCTTGGAGCGGTTGTGGAGGCTACGACGCAGGATTGAACGGAGCGGTGCACTGAGGTTCAGCTACGACCAACGGTGTTATAATAAGATTGACAAGTTAGAAAAAGCGCTGTAAAGGTTTCTTCTTTGCGATAAAGCTTCCCTCACGACCATTTGGGAGTGTTGGAGGCTCGACAATACAAAAGGGAGTCGCGCGATGGAAGTCGAGCGGCGTGTCTATTTCGTGAGTGAAGTGGCAGAGATACTCGGTGTATCACGCCAGACAGTCTTGAAGTACATTAAGAGCGGGGTTGTACCCGGGCTGCGGGTCGGCGGCCGTTACCTTATCATGAAGGACGAATTCGAGGATTTCCTCCGTTCAGGTGGCGAACGGCAAGAGGTACCTGAAATAGCCAGCCCCGAGACAATTCCAGAGATTCTGCCCCGGTAGCTCAGTTGGATAGAGCGCATGCCTCCGGAGC
>JAGLTZ010000173.1 GCA_023135015.1 Candidatus Latescibacterota bacterium | reverse complement strand
GTTGCGGTTCCATCCAAGCTCGAAGAGGGTATTTGCAAAGCGGAAGAAGAGTATATTCTGCGCCGTCTCCTTCCCCAGGTAGTGGTCTATGCGGTAGATCTGATCCTCATTGAAAACCGCGTGAAGCGCCCTGTTCAGCTGCTGCGCTGATGTCAGATCATGCCCGAACGGTTTTTCGACAATCAGTCGCCGGAAGACGTCCTCCTCACGAGCCATCCCTGTTTCTCCCAGCTGCCCGGCTATTGTCGAAAAAAGGCCCGGTGCGGTCGCCATGTAGTAGAGGCGGTCGGCCGGGCCCTTTTCCAACTCCTCCAGCAGAGTTCTCAACTGCTCGAGATCAGCCACTTCGTTGACGTTGCCCCTCGAGTACCAGATACGGGAGGCGAACTCCTCCCATTTCCCACCGTCATACTCCCGGCCCGATAACTGCTCCAGACCCTCCCGCAGGTGCTCGCGGAAATCATCGTGGGATTTCTCACGCCGTGCAAAGCCGACTATCGAGAATTCTGATGGTAGCCGGCCTTTACTGTACTGGCTGAACAACGCGGGGACGAGCTTGCGCTGCGTTAGGTCGCCCGAGGCGCCAAAGATGACAATGGTGGTTCCCGCCGCCATTTCAGCCTTCCTTCTGCTTGATTGCGTGCCCGCCGAACTGGTTTCGCATGGCCGCAAGCAGTTTGGCTGAGTAACTCTCCTCCTGGCGGCTTACGAAACGCATCAGCAGTGAATGTGTGATTACGGGAGCCGGCACGTCTCGATCGATCGCCTCGAATACCGTCCAGCGGCCCTCGCCTGAATCGGCCACCCAGCCCTCGATACCGGAGAGTTCGGGATCGTCTTTGAGCGCTTCGGCGGTCAGATCCAGGAGCCAGGAACGCACAACGCTTCCGTATCGCCAGATCTCGGCGATCTGGTGCAGTTCGAGCCCGAACTCCTCTTTCGCCTTCATGATCTCGAAGCCCTCTGCATAGGCCTGCATCAACCCGTACTCGATCCCGTTATGTATCATCTTTACAAAATGCCCTGTTCCGCTGGGGCCGACATGGCCCCATCCCATATCGGCGCCTGGTGCGAGGGTCTCAAAGATCGGCCGCAATCGCTCAACCACTTCATCCTCACCGCCGACCATCATACTGTAGCCCTCTTTCAATCCCCATATGCCGCCGCTGGTGCCGGCATCCACGTAAAACAGGCCTTTCTCCTTCAACATTTCCGCACGCCGCATCGTGTCTTTGTAATAACTGTTACCACCATCGATGATTACATCACCTTCGGAGAGACTGTCAGCCAGCTCATTCACGGCACTCTCTGTCGGATCGCCGGCCGGCAACATCACCCAGACTGCACGGGGAGCCTCCAGTTTCTCAATGATTTCATCCAGGGTGCGCGCGCCGTCAGCTCCCACCTCTTCGATAGCCTTGATAGGTCCCTCGCTCCTGTTGTAAGCAACTACCCGGTGTCCCCCTCCGAGCAGACGGGTCGCCATGTTTGCGCCCATCCTGCCCAATCCGATCATTGCGATATCCACGATCCAACTCTCCTCTCTGCCGAGTTTTTCCCTCTTCCAATAATATTCGGAATACAAACAAAAAGGGCGCATGCCGGCAGTACAACTATTTACACATAAGTTACTTGGCCTGGATTCGATATCCGGGCACAATCATGTATCCGAAACCGCACAAGGGAGCAAGCGATAATGATCAGACCTCTTCTCCTCGGTTTATTAATCGCGCTATCCACACCTGCAGGCCACCTGATGGCCCAGTGGACTCCAGAAGAAGCTCCCATCATGACACGATGGGCTTCGGAAGTAACGCCTGCCAGCGTGCATCAAGAATATCCCCGTCCACAGATGGTTCGCAAAGATTGGTTGAACCTGAACGGTTTGTGGGAGTATGCGATCAGCCCCCGGAATGAAGATAACCCGGCAGATTGGGACGGCCGGATACTGGTACCCTTCCCCATAGAGTCGGCGCTGTCTGGCGTGATGAGCAGGGTGGGCGCCGAAGAACGCTTATGGTACCGGCGCACATTCGAGCTTCCCGGGGCGTGGGTCAACCGGAGGGTGCTACTCCACTTTGGAGCAATAGACTGGGAGGCGACCGTCTGGGTCAACGGACGGAGGGTTGGCGAACACAGGGGCGGTTATGACCCTTTTACATTCGACATCACCGGCGCACTCATTCCGGACGGCGAGCAAGAGATCCTTATAGCTGTCTGGGATCCGACCGACGCGGGGTTTCAGCCCCGAGGCAAACAGGTCAGCCGACCGCGCGGAATCTGGTATACCCCGACGACGGGAATCTGGCAGACGGTCTGGATGGAGACCGTGTCCCCTACCTGTATCGATCGGCTGCAGATGGTACCGGACATCGATAACGCCACACTTCATCTGACCGTGGAGTCCATGGGGGCGGATGAAACTTTTTCAGTGGAAGCTACTGCTCTGGATAACAGTAGGGTTGTAGCCAGGGTATCCGGACCTGCGAATTCAACCCTGGCGTTGCAGATTGCTGACCCGAAACTCTGGTCGCCCGATTCACCCTTCCTCTACGACCTCAAGGTGACACTGCTGGAACATGGCAGCGCGGTCGATGAAGTGGAGAGCTATTTCGGTATGCGGAAGATATCCCTGGGCCAGGATAAAGAGGGAGTGCTGAGGATCCTCTTGAACAACGAGTTCATATTCCAGCTCGGCCCGCTCGACCAGGGGTTCTGGCCGGACGGCCTCTACACCGCACCGACGGACGAGGCGCTGCGCTACGACATCGAGGTCACAAAGCAGCTGGGCTTCAACATGGCCCGCAAGCACGTCAAGATCGAGCCGGACCGCTGGTACTACTGGTGCGACAGGCTGGGACTGCTGGTCTGGCAGGACATGCCGAGCGGCGATGAGTATATAGGCCGCAACGACCCCGATATCGAACGCACTGCCCAGTCGGCGAGGCAGTTCGAGCTGGAACTGAAGCGCACCATTGATGCCTTCGGCAATCATCCGTGCATCGTGATGTGGGTACCTTTCAACGAAGGCTGGGGCCAGTACGATACAGAAAGGATCGCGGAGTGGATCAAAGCCTACGACCCTTCACGCCTGGTGAACAACACGAGCGGCTGGGCTGACCGGGGTGTTGGCGATGTACACGACATCCACTCCTATCCCGGACCTGCTGCGCCCGATTCCGAACCTGACCGCGCGCTAGTGCTGGGGGAGTTCGGCGGACTCGGCTATCCCGTCACAGGCCACCTGTGGCAGAGTGACAGAAACTGGGGCTACCGCAGTTTCGATTCATCCGAGACCCTGACCGATGCCTATGAAACCCTGCTGAGAAGACTCCATAGACTGATCGGCGATCCCGGCCTATCGGCCGCGGTCTATACCCAGACAACCGATGTCGAGATAGAGGTCAACGGTCTGATGACGTATGACCGGGCACTGATTAAAATGGACGTCGAGCGCGCGCTGTCCGCAAGGCAAAGTCTCGAGAAGCCTCCACCGGATTCGTGATTATCCGTTAGCGTCGGTCATTTTGGTCTTCAAGACCTTCTTGGCCTCCCGGATGTTATCGTATGTATCGATCAGCTTGATGATCTGGGTTATCTGGAAGAGCGACTTTATTTTCCTCGTCGCCCTGGTCACCACGAGCTCCCCGCCCGCGTTCCGGCAGCTAGTCAGGCTGCTGACCAACGCACCTATACCCTTGGAATTGAGCCATGCTACCTGACCCATATCAATAATTATCCAGGGAATCCCTGCATCTATGAGTTTCTTAACTTTCTTATGAAGATTGGCAGGCTCACGAACGCTCATCATGTTACCTGAAACACGTAAAACACCTATTCCGCCCTTTTTAATGGTAATAATCGGCATTGTTGTACCTCCTCGACTATAAATACGTATAATAAGATTATATAACTGTTATATACACCAAGTTATCACCACATACGGTTCTGTTACCTACAGTAGAACTTATGTACGGTTGTTTGAGTGTAAACCTGCCCCGGGTGCAATATCGTTGATGGGAAATCGGGTTGGTTGACCGAGTCGGGATAGTGCTGGGCTTCCAGGCAGAATCCGAAGTGCTGCTGATAAACGATACCACCGCTACCAGTCAGTGATCCGTCCAGGAAATTACCGGAATAGAACTGCATCCCCGGTTCGGTTGTGTAGATCTCCATCACACGTCCGCTCTCCGGTTCGAAAACCCGTGCCGCAAGGGAGAGGCCTGTAGCATTCTCTGTTTTATTGAGCACGTAGCAGTGGTCGTAACCGCCTGCGAAGTGATCCCCCTGGATCTGCCGGATGCGCGAGCCGATGGTCCTGGGTTCGGAGAAATCCATCACCGTTCCGGCCACCACCGACAAATCACCTGTGGGGATTAGTGTGTCATCTACCGGCAGGAAATGGTCGGCGTTGAGCATCAGTTCGTGGCTCAGGATGTCACCCGAGCCTGCGCCTACCAGGTTGAAGTAGCTGTGGTGGGTAAGGTTGACAGGGGTCGCAGTATCGGTAGCGGCCGTGTAGTCAATGCGAAGTTCGTCATTATTCGTCAGAGTATAGACCACTTCGACCGACAGGTTGCCCGGGTAGCCCTCCTCCTGGTCGGGACTCAGGTAGTTCAGCTTCAGGGCCGGCCCTTCTTCGGTTTCCAGCGGTTCGGCCTGCCAGACAACTTTGTCGAATCCCTTGATCCCACCGTGCAGATGGTTGGGACCGTTGTTTCGGGCGAGTATGTACTCCTGCCCTTCGAGTGTGAACTTGCCGCTGGCGATACGGTTGCCGACGCGGCCGACAACGGAACCGAAATACGGATGGCCTTCCAGGTATTCCTCCAGGGTATCGAATCCCAGCACGATGTTCTCGAAATTGCCGTCACGGTCGGGCACTTCTAGCGAGACCAGGATACCGCCGTAGTTGGTAATCCTGGCCTTAAGTCCGTTTTTATTGGTCAGTGTGTAAAGATGCACGCCGAAAGACTCCTTCTGGATACTCATGTCGGTTTGTTCCTTGACTGCCCGCGGCAGCCATACAGCCATCTCACCCACACCACGGTGCGACCATGCATAGTATGGAATCGCTGTGAAATCGATCGGCTCGATGGCACCCGGTTCATCTTTACCGCCGGCTGTCCCGGCAAGCACCCTGCCCCGGAGCACTGTGACGCCGCCCAGTAGATCCGGACGGTGCTCCGCCGTGAACTCTGAATCATCAGGCAGAAGCAGATTCGAAATTCGCCCGCCGTTGTCCACGAATTCGGCACAGTAGACGATGGGGCCTCTTTCGAGCGCTACTAGACCTTCGTTCTCCTTGACTTTGGGGTGGGAGATCACCCTTCGGACCGGCATCGGGAGATCAAGTTCAATAGTATCCCCCGCTCTCCAGGTACGCCTGAGCCGTGCGAAACCCTCCTCCAGCCTGAGTGCCACCGGCTCACCATTCACCATCAACTCTATTCCGGCAGTTTCTTCGCTCTGAGGTTGATCATCCAGGTAACTGTAAAGATCACTCGAAACGGGCATATCCATTGCCCAGCCGGGGATGCGCACTTTTACGGTGAACCTCTCCGGATGCTCAGGGGTCACCCTGATAGTAATCCTCCCATCCCATGGATAACCGGTCTGCTGCGACAGCCGAACAGTGTTGTCATCCAGTTCCACTACCCCCTCCCCACCCACAAACAGGTTAACAAATATCTGGTCATCGCCGTGGGCGTATACGTAGCCCGGTATTGAGGGCAGAAACCTTACAATGTTGACAGGACAGCAAGATGTCTGAAACCACGGCTGTCTGGTTGCAGAGCCATGGTTGAAGGCGTACTGCCCATCGGACGAGAGCGGATTGGGGTAGAAGAACCGATCACCGCTCAGCGACACGCCCGACAGGAAGCCGTTATAAAGGATCCTCTCCAGTACATCTAGGTATCTGGCGTCGCGGTGTAGAAGGAACATACGGTAATTCCACATCGCGAAGGCGATTGCAGCGCATGTCTCATTGTATGAAGTAGCGTTCGGCAGCTCGTAGTCGTCACCGAAACCCTCCCTGTCCCGCCTCGCACCGATACCACCTGTGATGTAG
>JAGLTZ010000172.1 GCA_023135015.1 Candidatus Latescibacterota bacterium | reverse complement strand
CGATACTGATCCGGGCCGAGAGGCGGCCCCTTACCTCCCGTAAGTGATTTCCGGCGACCTCCATCCGGTGGCGCAGACCGACCGGCAGCATACGAAGAGCTTCATCAAGACGCTGCGTTTCTTCCCTGAGACGTTGGCTCATTCTCTGGAATCCGTGAGCCCTGCTAAACCACTCCACCCTTTCCCGAAGGCCATTATGGCGGACATCCACCAGTCGCACTACCCGGCTTCTCATTTCCTCAATCCGCAGGGTCCAGTCTTCCCTCGGCCATGCCACCAGCTCGGCGGCTGCACTGGGGGTAGGCACCCTGCAGTCGGCGACCCAATCGCTTATCGTCCAGTCAACCTCATGGCCGACGGCGGAAATCACGGGCAGACGGCAGGCCGCAATAGCCCTGGCTACCAGCTCCTCGTTGAAAGGCCACAAATCTTCCAGACTCCCACCGCCGCGGGTGACAACCACACAGTCGAGACCCTCAACCTTCTGAAGCATTTCGAGTGCGGCCGTAATATCCTGTGCGGCTCCCTCACCCTGTACACGTGCGGGAGCCACTAGTATCCGCACCGCGGGATTGCGCCTCCCGGTAATGTCCAGGAAATCCTGCAGAGCCGCCCCCTGCAGGCTGGTGACGACCCCGACGTAGAATGGAAAATCGGGAAGAGGTTTTTTCCTCTCAGGGGCGAAAAGACCTTCCTTTTCCAACTTCTCCTTGAGCTGCTGGAAAGCCAGCTCAAGCTCACCGATACCCGCCGGCTTCACCTGCCTGATAACCAGCTGGTACTGACCCCTCTGCGGGTAAAGCGTCACATCCGCCTGGGCCACGACATTCATGCCGTCCTCCAGTTCGAACGGCAGTGAAGAAAGCGTTTCCTCCCAGACTACGATCCTGGCTTCCGCCCCGGCATCTTTCAGCGTCCCGTAGACACGGTTCCATCCCCCGGAGCGATAATACTTGATCCCGCTCAACTCCCCCTCAACCCATACCGTTCCGATCTCATTGCTGAGTAGATCACGTACAATGCGGTTCAGCTGTTCAACGGTCAGGATCTGACCCGATTCCCCTTCAATCCCCTCACCTGTAGAAATGGCTTCACCCCGGTCCGCCGGTCCCCTATCCGGTTGATCGAAAAGGGACCGCTGCTGCGAACCGGGAACCACTACGATATCCCGCTGAGCTGCTTCGCTGCTTCTATGGTGTTGACCATCAGCATGGTAATTGTCATCGGCCCGACACCGCCGGGTACCGGAGTGATCGCAGATGCAACTTCCACGGCTGCATCGAAATCAACATCCCCTACCAGCCTCCACCCCCGTTCCCGGGTTGCATCATCCACCCTGTTTGTACCTACATCGATCACTACGGCACCATCTTTGAGCCAATCGGCCTTGATGAAATGAGGGCTCCCGATCGCAGCGATCACGATATCCGCGTCCCGGACTACATCGGGAAGGTTCTGCGTTCGACTGTGCGCGACTGTAACGGTGGCATTCGCCCTGTCGTTTTTCTGCATCAGAAGGATAGCGACAGGTTTTCCAACGATGTTGCTCCTGCCCACGACTACTACATGCTTACCAGCCGGAGGGTTACCCGAACGGTGCAGCAGTTCAACTATTCCTGCGGGCGTGCAGGGGGAGAAGCGCGGCTGGCCAACCATCAGGCGTCCTACATTGTCGGGATGGAACCCGTCCACGTCTTTGGCCGGGTCGATTGCCAGCAGCACCTTCTGCTCGTCGATCTGATCGGGCAGAGGCAGCTGTACAAGTACTCCGTGAACGTCGGGATCCTGGTTCAGCTGCTCAACCAGCTTCAGCAGCTCCTCTTCTTTCATCTCTGCGGGATGCTTCTCTGCAATTGAATGCATGCCGAGCACCTCGCACGTTTTCTGCTTCATGCCTACGTATGTCTGGCTGGCAGGATCTTCTCCAACCAGAACCGTCGCCAGCCCCGGCTTGATACCCTGTTCGTTGAGTTTTTCAACCTCCTGTGCGACTTCCTTCCTGATTTCCTCGGCGATCTGCTTGCCATCGATGATATTTGCGCTCATTCCTATTCATCGTCCTCTCTAATGTTCTCGAGATCAGTTTCCTCCCAGATGCGGGATATGCCGGTTGCCCGCCCGCTGGTTTCATCCAGCTCCAGGGCGACTGCGCAGAACACGGGATCACCCTTGGCTACCTGAAAGCGGTTCGCTATCCCCAGCTTGAACCGCGCCAGAGCATCCTCTTTCCGAACCCCTATGACCGAGTCGATCGGGCCGGTCATACCTACATCGGTTATATATGCCGTCCCCCCCGGCAGGAGGCGAGCGTCGGCTGTCTGAACGTGAGTATGGGTACCGACAACCGCCGCCACCTTCCCGTTCATATGCCAGCCGAAAGCCATCTTCTCACTGGTCGCCTCGGCGTGAAAATCGATGACGATGAGATCGGCCTCATCCCTTATGTTCTCGACCAGCTGATCAGCGGCACGGAAGGGATCGTCAACTCCCCTCATGAACACTCTTCCCTGAAGGTTCAGCACAGCCAGGCGTATACCACCGGAAATCTCACCCAACCACACACCGTGGCCAGGAACGCCCGGGGGATAATTAGCTGGGCGGAGAAGACGTGGCTCCACCTCCAGATAGGGCAGGATTTCCTTCTTGTCGAATGTGTGGTTTCCCCCGGTTATTACATCTATACCCAGGGAGAAGAGCTTGTTGGCAATCCGTTCGGTCAGACCGAACCCTCCTGCGGCGTTTTCACCGTTGGCTATGACCAGGTCATAGCCGTCGTCTTTGTCGTCTTTACAGTGGCGTTTCAGTCCGACCTGGGTGGCCCGTCGGCCTGTACGCCCCATTATATCACCAATAAAAAGTACCCTTGGCATCTGCAGGTTTATACTGCCCGTGCCTCTTTTACACGGTCGGTCAGCCGGGTTAGTCGAGCGTGGATTTCTTCCTCCTGTTCAGAAGAATCCCGGCGGGCCACAAAGAGCTCATCAGTAATATTCAGGGCTGCCAGAATAGCTACCTTTGTGCTCGATTTGACGCTGAGACCGCTGGCCACTTCACGCATTTTATCGTCCACGTAGGCTGCCACCTCTTTGATGTAATCGGGATCGGCGTCTCCCTTCACGGGATACTCTGTTCCGTAGATTGTAACTTTTACGCTCATTTTGGAATCCTAAAGCGGCTCGAGCCGGGCCAGAACCTGTATGAGCCGGCTGTGGATTTTATCGCGCTGCTTCCTGTACGCTACGTCCAGGTTCTCCGAGACCGCACCCGCTTTCTTGCGCAGGCGCTCGATCTCAGACTCCTGCCGAGACATCCGTGCCTCAAGCTCCTTCACTCTATTCTCGAGCTTTGTCTTTACGCTCTCTTTTTTCTTCAGCTCTTTGACCATACCATCCACCTGCTTTTCAAGCTGATCAAGAGCTTTCACAGGAGATATTGCCATACAAGAACCTCATTGCTTGAGTCAGTCACCTGCCACACTCTCTTCGCGCAGCCGGGCACCAAACTCGTTGACAAGTACTTCGACTGTTTTGGTATGTAATACATCTATATCCTTGTCAGATAATGTTTTATCCTTATCACGATAACGTATTCCCAGAAGTACGCCCATCATTCCTTCCGGGATTTGCTCACCCATATACTCACCCTTCAACCTGACCTGCTCCACCCGCTTCTCTCTCCGGAGCCTATCCAGCACCTTCCCGATTGGAACATTCTCGGCAATGACAACAGATACATCGCGATCTGAAGCGGGATACCTGGGCAGGCCCCTGTATCTTCCAACGCCACTGCGATGTTCCTGCATGCAATCGAGTCGCATTCCAAAGACCCAGACCGGCTCTTCCAGATTAAATTGATGCTGCAGCCACCCAGCCAGCCGACCGGAATACCCCAGTTCAATATCCTCCCCAACTAGAAGCAGGCCACCGGATCCAGGTTCCACGGCCGGTCCCTCATAGGGAACGGAGTTGGGAGTGTCAATATCGAGTGAAGCGACCAGTGCGCTGATAATCCCCTGGAGGTCGAACCAGTCCACCCTGGCCTGCGGTTCACTCCAGATTTCAGTCCAGCGCGCACCCGTCAGGGCTCCGACCACCCACTCCTCCTCTTCCGCCCTGCCCGATTCAACACTATGTACAGTGCCGATTTCAAAAATGCGCACGTCCTCCATCTGCCGGCGCACGTTATGCTGAACGACCTTCAGGATACCCGGCAGCAAATCCCTCCGCAGTTCGGACTGATCCTCACTGCGGGGGTTGGCAAGGATCACCGGGCGAGTATCGTGAATAAACGGGTGCAGCGAATCCCGCTCCACCAGGGAATTGGTCATCACCTCGTAGAGTCCCAGCTTTACAAGCGCATCGCGCAGATCTTCGCGGAACCGTTGTCGATGTGTCGGCCCTGCAGGCGCCCTGCCCGACAGCGAGCTGTCACTGCCCACCTCGTCGTAGCCGTAGACCCTGGCCAGTTCCTCGGCCACGTGCGCTTCACCGATAACATCCGGGCGCCAGGGGGGAATCGCTACATCCCAGGTCCCCTCCCGGGAGTCCTCGTCAATATCAAATCCTAGATCGCCCAGAAT
>JAGLTZ010000171.1 GCA_023135015.1 Candidatus Latescibacterota bacterium | reverse complement strand
GGGGGAAGTTTGTATCTAATTGCCTGTTGAGGTCACAATGCCCAGACCAGCAGATCAGACCGGCGATACCCGCACCAGGATTATGGAAGCCGCCTCCAGCCACTTCGCGGAACGTGGCTTCGATGGAGCGCGGACACAGGCCATAGCAGATGAGGCGGGTGTCAACAAGGCGATGCTCTATTATCACTTCAGGGACAAGGAACACCTGTATATCGAGATACTTTCGAACAACTTAATCGAGATATTCAGTCAGATTTTCCCCACCTTCCTCCAACAGGAACTGCCTGTCAGGGAGCGGCTGCTGAGGATAGCCGCCGCGTACCACCTGTTCCTCAGCACCCATCCACAGCTGCGGGCGCTGATATTGCAGGAACTCGCCGTGGGCGGCCCACGGTTGGGGGATGTCCTGGAAAAAGTAAAGGGTAGTGTTCCGGGATTGGATATCGAGCAGGTCTTCATGGGCATCCGCTCGCTGATGGATTCCGGCGAACTGCGCCAGGGTGATCCGCGCCAGGTTCTTCTGCACCTGCTATCCCTCACCATCTTTCCATTTTTCGCCCGTCCGCTGCTGGAGACTATCTGGGGTCTATCCCCCCCTGAATTTGAAGAGGTGATGAAGGATAGACCGGCGGCTGTGGCCGATCTTCTCGATCAGGGTCTCTTCACCAGGCAGGAGGTGCGCTGATGTCAGTCCGGAAATGGAGTAATTATCAATTGCTGCTGCTTCTTATGGCGATGACCTTCGGAGGCTGCGCCGAGAAGGAGGAGGAGCCTCTGTGGGGTTCCGGGGTGCTGGAGGCGGAGGAAGTCGTTGTCGCTCCTACCATCGGCGGCCGTCTCCTGCTGAGAACGGTGGAGGAGGGGGACAGTGTGGAGGAGGGAACACTGATAGCGATAATAGATACAACTTCCCTGGTGGAGGTGCGCGACCTGGCTGCTGTCGGTCTGCGCGGTATAGCTGTACAGCGCCGTCAGGCCCAGAATGCACTCGATGCTACCAGGGAACGGCTGGAGCAGGCCGTCAGGAACCGCGACCGGCTCCAGGCCCTCGTGGAGTCGGAGGCCGCCTCGCAGTCGCAGCTCGATGAGCTCGAGACTGCTGTCGTCCTGGCTGGCAAGCAGGTGGAAGCCGCCGAGACCGCCTTCGAGACGTTTCCGGTGCAGGAGCGTGAGATCCGGCTTCGAATTGCATCGCTTCAGAGGCAGATCGGGGATTGCAGGCTTATCGCTCCCCGCGCCGGAACCGTACTAACCGTGTATGCGGAGCCGGGTGAGGTGGTGGCCCCGGGCAGAGGGGTGGTGCGGATAGCGGATCTGAGCGAGCTCTTCGTCCGTGTCTACATACCGGCCCCGCTGGTGGGGCGTGTCCGGCTGGGTGGGGGGGCGCTGGTACGTGTCGATTCCTCCCCCGATCGCACTTTCCCCGGACGGGTAGTGCACATTTCAGAGGAAGCGGAGTTCACACCTAAAAACGTGCAGACTCCTGAAGCCAGGGCAGATCTGGTCTTTGCGGTCAAGGTTGCTGTTTCCAACAGAGAGGGGCTGCTGAAGATAGGCCTGCCCGCCGATGTGGACCTGCCTGAGATAATGCCGTGAGCATACCGCTGCGTGCAGAAGGGCTGTCCAAGTCGTACGGAACAATTCCTGCGCTGGAGGGGCTCGACCTGGAGCTGGAAGCCGGCACGATCACCGGTCTGCTCGGTCCCGACGGCGCGGGCAAAACCACCACCATGAGATTGCTGACCGGCCTGATCCGTCCCGATCTGGGCAGTGTGTGGCTGGCAGCCGAAGAGGTAACCGGCCAACGGGCGTCCAGCGGGCAGATAGGGTATATGCCACAACGTTTCAGTCTCTATCCCGATCTGAGCGTGGATGAGAACCTGCGTTTTTATGCCAGGCTGTTCGGGGTTCGGGGCCCGGTACGCAGGGAACGCACTGATCGGCTGCTCCACTTCGCCCGCCTTACCGAATTCCGCCGCCGTCGGGCGGCCGCCCTCTCGGGCGGCATGAAGCAGAAGCTGGCCCTTGCCTGCACCCTTATTCATACCCCCGAAGTCCTCCTGCTCGACGAGCCTACCACGGGGGTGGACCCGATCTCGCGCATGGAATTGTGGGAGATACTGACAGAGCTGCGCGATGGAGGAACATCGATCCTGGTGAGTACGCCGTATATGGACGAGGCCGACAGGTGCGACACCGTGGTAATCCTGCAGGAAGGGAAGATCCTCGACCGGGGTTCTCCCGCCGTGCTGAGATCGCGATTCCCCGACCGGATTCTCGAGGTGGAGGCGGAGCCGCTCGGTCGCGCCGCAAAGGTTCTGGAAGAGGCGCAGTTTGTGAAGGATGTGGTGCCGTTCGGTACAAGGCTTCATCTGACGATGCCGACCCCGGAGACCGATCCGGACCGGGTCCGCGATCTCCTGGAGAAGGAAGGGATCCGGGTAGCGGTAGTGGCTGAAACCGAGCCGAGCATGGAGGATGTCTTTGTAGCTCTGACCCCGGGTGGGGAAGGATCGTGAGCCCCCCCGAGACGACTGCGATCGAGGTAATGGACCTCACACGCACTTTCGGCCGTTTCACCGCGGTCGACTCAGTCTCCTTCCGGATCGGACGGGGCGAGATCTTCGGACTGCTCGGAGCCAACGGAGCGGGCAAAACCACAATCATCCGCATGCTGACCGGGCTGCTGCGCCCTTCAGGTGGTGAGGTGTGGGTGGTGGGTGTGCCCGTTCATTCCAAGCCAGAGGCTGTTAAACCGCGCATCGGGTACATGTCGCAGAAGTTCTCCCTCT
>JAGLTZ010000170.1 GCA_023135015.1 Candidatus Latescibacterota bacterium | reverse complement strand
ATGATCAATTGGCAATGATCAGGATTTCAGCAGTCATCATCACCCTGAACGAGGAAAGGAACATCGGGCGTTGCATCGATTCACTGCGAGACGTTGCAGACGAAGTGATCGTTGTTGATTCATTTTCAACCGATAAAACTGGAGAGATATGCAAATCGAAAGGTGTTCATTTTATTCAAAAAGAATGGGAGGGATATTCAAAAACAAAAAACTATGCGAACCAACAAGCCAGCTTTGAATACATCCTTTCACTGGATGCCGATGAAGCACTTTCGGAGGAATTGATAAATTCGATCAAAAGAGAGAAAGAGAAAGAATTGGATGGAATTTATTGTTTCAACCGGCTGACCAATTATTGCGGTAAATGGATAAAACACTGCGGTTGGTATCCGGATGTAAAAACCCGGTTATTTCCAAAAAATATAGCGGCATGGGAAGGGGATTACGTGCATGAGGAGATCAAATTCATAGGGGAATCCATTTCAACGCATCTGAAGGGAGATCTCCTGCACTATCCGTATTATTCCATAGGTGAACATTATGAGAGAGTTGAAAAGTACTCACTCCTGGGAGCGCGGAAATTATTGGACAAGAACAAGGGAGGATTCAGATTCAAAGGTATTTTCAGCGCCATTTCCAGATTCGTAAGGATGTATTTCCTGAAACTCGGGATACTCGATGGTCGAGCAGGTTACCGTATTTGCAGGATCTCTGCTTATGCAGCTTATCTCAAGTATGTAAAGCTGAATGAGATCAAAAAGGAAACTGGTTGATCCAATGGGCAATAACTATCCCCTTGTTCTGCATATATCTACTGCGAAGACCTGGAGGGGTGGGGAACAACAATTAGCATATCTTTATGAAGAACTGAACTTAAAAGGTGTTCAACAGGTACTATTATGTGCAAGAAGCTCTGTTCTGGAGCAATATTGTATTTCTAGATCTTATAATTACATTTCCATCAGAAAAGGTAGCAATCTTAATCTACTTTTTACCCGACAGGTGAGAAATATCTGCAATAAGAAAGAGATCGATATTATTCACGCTCACGATTCACACGCCCTCACATTTGCGATCCTTGCTGCAACATTATTCGGCAATGAAACTCCCATAATTGTAAGCAGGAGGGTGGATTTCCCGATCAGATCCAAACGCAAGTACAACCACAAAAACATCACAAAGATCATCTGTGTATCCGATGCAATCAGGGAAATCACCGGCTCGGATATAGTAAACAAGTCCGTGCTGACCACCATACATTCCGGCATCGATCTGAACAGATTTTCAACCGGTGGGGAGTTCAAAAGGCTGAGAACCGAATTCAACATCCCTCCCGGAACACCCCTGGTAGGTAATGTAGCCGCGCTTGCTCCGCATAAAGACTATACCACTTTTCTGGATACCGCCGGTTTATTGGTGGAGAAGGGCATACCCGCCAGATATTTCATTATCGGGGAAGGGAGACTGGAAGAACAATTGAAGGATTATGCAGATGATAAGGGATTGAACGAACACGTTATTTTTACGGGTTTCAGGAACGACATTCCTGAAATCCTGCCCGAACTTGACATATTCCTGGTCACTTCCGAAACGGAGGGGCTCAGCACTTCCATCCTTGATGCTATCGCCTGTAAGGTACCGGTAGTCGCCACCAATGCTGGAGGTATTACGGAAATCATAGAGCATAATGTTACGGGAATGCTGGGTGAAATCAAACAACCTGAAACGCTTGTCGATGGCATTTTAACAATTTTTTCCAATGAAACTTTGAGGGAAGAAATCGTTACAAATGCTACTGAGAAGCTGAAGGAATTCACGAAAGAGACTACCGCAGAAAAAACATTGCAGATTTATCTTGATGCATTTGAAATAACAGTCCTGGGAGGTTCGGAAGCTTGTCCTTGAAATTTACAACAATATGTAAAATAACTATACCTTCTGTTCTGTGTGTCTCTTGGACCATATTCTGTATCTATAGCGTGCGCGATGTTGGGTTTGCGGATATGTGGTCGTCACCATACGAATTGTACTATTTTGTACGAGACGATACTCCAGAAGGAACCATCACCAGTATTAAAGACATTTCTAACACAAGTTTCCTCGATAGCAACGTAGAATTCAGGATAATAAATATCGACATAGACAAAGATGATCCTGCATTAGAATATCTCAAGTTCTGGGAGATACAGTCATTCCCTTCAGCAGTCCTGGCTTCACCCTGGGGACAATCACTGGTCATACCCATCTCCTCCACAAACGACCCATTCAGTGAATCTGCATGGCCGGTCATCGAAAGCGTCGTCTCCTCACCGGTGAGAGATAAGATCCTGCAGCATATTATCAGACATTATGCGGTGGTCGTTCTGATCGAAGGAAGAGATCCGGCAGGCAACGCAAGAGCGAGGGAAGAGATCCGATCCGCGAACAGTGAAATAGAACGCTCTATGCCACAAATGGTGCAGACTATCGATGCTCCACCCCGCACCATCATGATAGAAGGGGAATCGATATCGCGTGAGAAAGTTCTGCTCTGGAGTCTCGGTATCAGCGAGAGTGAACTGGAGGTTCCGCATGCGGCCGTCTTCTATGGAAGAGGCCGCCGTTTTGGCCCCACGTTGAAAGGCGAGGAGATCTCCCGCCAGAACCTGTATAACCTCCTTACCATAATCGGCCTGTCGTGCGAATGTGGACTCGACAGAGAGCAGATGATGGGTATGATGATGCCGCTCGTATGGGGGCCCCAGACCCAATCTGAAGTGGTGAAACGTCTCGGGTTCGACGCGGAAAGCCCGGCGGTAAAGCTGGATATGAGCCAGATACTGGCTATCGGTTCCGATCCGGCCGCCTGGAGTGAGTCCGGGACAGGATCGTCTGCAGCTAATTTCAGGGAGTACAACGAGTTCCTTGTGGAACTGGGTAAAAGGTCCGATGCCTCGACGATCTCACCCGCCCAGCTCAGCGGACTTGCTTCAACAGAAGGAAGGTATGGTTCGGCGCTTACAGTGGCATTAGTGGTCGTTGGATGCATTGCATTGCTGGTCGTTATTGCAGGAACGGTTGTCCTGCTGCGCGGGCGCGCGAGGGCAGCATGAGTATACCGCAGTTGATTATTCGCGAGATCTTCCACAGAAAGCTCAACTTCGTACTGGGTGCGTTGGCCATGATCACGGCAATGGCCTTATTCGTATCATTCTTCACGACCAGTGAGGCCTCAAATCGCGAGACCATCCGCCTGACGCGCGACATGGGATTCAATCTCCGGATCATCCCCAGAGAAACCGATATGGAGGCATTCTGGGCAACAGGTTTCTCGGACTACTATATGCCCGAAGATTACGTACTTCGATTCGCCGGTCATGAGGATTTCTCCTACGCTCATCTGACAGCCACACTGCACAAGAAGATCACGTGGCGCGGCAGAGTAGTCATCCTGACCGGAATAGCGCCGGAGATCGAGCCGTCCGGCCGGCCCAAGAGCCCGATGAGTCAGATCATTGAGCCGGGAACCGTCACCGTCGGCTTTGAACCGGCAAACGCGCTGTCACTCAAACAGGGCGATCGGGTTGACATCCTGGGTAGAAGTCTCGTGGTGGCCAGGACGCTGCCCGAGACCGGCAGCGATGAGGACATCCGCATCTATACGCGCCTTGAGGACGCGCAGGAGATCCTGCAACTGCAGGGGAGAATCAACGAGATCAAGGCGTTGAACTGCCTCTGTCTCATATCCGATGAGGATGACCCGCTTGATATCCTGAAGAGACAGCTCAACCAGGTGCTTCCCGAAGCGAAGGTCATCATGAATAGGACCATCGCCGTTGCCCGTGAGAGACAGCGGCTGATGTTCGAAAGATACTTCGCACTCATCATCCCCCTGGTCCTGGTCGTCTGTGGGGTGTGGATAGGGACGCTGGCGATGATGAATGTGAAAGACCGGAAACAGGAGATCGGTGTATTGAGGGCGCTGGGGTACGGTTCCGGAAAGATCGCGGGTCTCTTTCTTGGGAAGGCGGTCCTGCTCGGCCTGGCCGGAGCGGTGATCGGTTTCTATGCCGGGACTCTCATCACCTTGAAGTACGGTCCCGGAATCTTCAAGGTCACCGCAGGCGCGATAGAACCCATATATAGCTTGCTGCTCTGGTCATTGCTCATAGCTCCGGCATTTGCTGCTCTATCGACGTTCATACCAGCGATGATGGCGATCACCCAGGATCCCGCCCGGACGCTGAGAGAAGAATAGACATGGTCAAGCTCGATATGGTCAGCAAGCGGTACCGGACAGGTTCTGGTGACGTTGCAGCGTTGGAAGAAGTCAGCATGCAGGTTACTGAAGGAGAGTTTATCGTCGTCCGGGGCCCGAGCGGCAGTGGAAAGACGACACTGCTTCTGGTCACAGGTGGAATGCTCCGGGTATCGAGCGGTTCTGTATTTGTCAACGGAGAGGATGTATATCGACTGCCCGAGGGTCAGAGAGCGCGGTTCAGGGCGGAGAACATCGGGTTCGTCTTCCAGATGTTTCATCTCATACCGTATCTGAATGTCCTCGAGAACGTGTTACTGCCTGCAGGCGCTGGTAACCGGGACAGGGATCGAACCGTAGCACTGGAGTTGCTGGAACGGTTCCGGCTTTCGGAACGCGCAAGTCACAAACCGTCTGAGCTCAGTGCAGGTGAGAGTCAGCGCACAGCGATTGCAAGAGCCATGTTCGGCAGACCGAGACTGATCCTGGCGGATGAACCCACAGGTAACCTCGATCCCGAGAATGCCGAAGAAGTTATAAAATATCTTGCTGAATATCACCTTGAAGGAGGCACCGTGATAGTTGTCACGCACGGGAGAGTAGTGGATCAATATGCCGATCGCATTATGTCTCTGCAGAATGGCAGGATTGTGAAGGAGGAATTGCGATGAAATGCCGGCTCCATCGAAACCCTCGCTATCGTTGGTTTCTCCGGCAGGCTCCTAGAAGACTGGCAATCCGTCTGGGCCTGCTGTGCCTCATTACCTCTGGGACAAGCTGCAGTCTGATAAGCCCTGAGGGCTGGGAGACATACCGCAAGGATAGTGCGCGCAGCGGCATCACGGATGAGCATCTGTCTGCACCGCTCTCACTGAGCTGGACTATCAGACCAACGCATGTACCGAAACCTGCCTGGTACGACCCCGCTGAAGGTATCCACAGGATGCACACCGACCGCGCCTATCACATGACCGTTGCCGGCGGCAGGGTCTTTTTCGGCTCCTCAGTCGATTTCAAGGTATATGCGGTCAGCGCCAGGACCGGAAAGGTGAAGTGGACTTTCTATACTGATGGGCCGGTCCGCTTTGCACCGACGATCTGGAAGAACCGGGTATACGTGGGTTCTGACGACGGGTATGTGTATTGCCTCAATGCCCGCAGCGGCAGGCTTCTCTGGAAATATCTGGCAGGTCCCGGCGATGAGAGGGTTCTGGGAAACGAGAATATGGTGTCCCTGTGGCCCGTGAGAACCAGCGTTCTTGTCGATGACGGGGTCGCTTATTCCACCGCGGGCGTCTTCCCTTACGAAGGTATATACATATCCGCCCTGGATGCCGGAACCGGTGCGGTTATCTGGAAGAATGACACTATCGGCGACCGTGCCCATGAACTCCATTTCAACGGCATTTCACCCCACGGCTACCTCATTGCTTCCGAAAACATCCTGTATGTGCCTTCGGGCAGGGCACTGCCTGCAGCATTCGACCGCAATACCGGCGAGTTCCTCTACTACATGAGCCCCAGTGGGAAATCGGGCGGCACATGGGCGCTGCTGGAAGAGGACCGGCTCGTCACGGGAGTGGACCTGAGCGGAGTCCCCCGCAAGGTGGGATACGACATCGAAACAGGGGCGATGACGAGCGAAGCGTACGCCTTCTTCCCGGGGATCGACCTGATCACGGCCCCCGATGTGTCGTATGTGGCGACGCTGGAAGGCATTTTCGCATTGAACCGGGAACAGTACTCGGACGCTGAGCGCAGGGCGGGCGCCATGGAGGAGGAGAAGCAAGAACTGGTTGGCACGATCAGAGACCTCAGAAGCAGGCTGGCCGACGCCGATATCGAAACCAGCCGGAGAATCAATGAGCAGATCGAGGAGATAGCCGGGAGGATCAGCAGCCTCACAGACGAGCAGGAGGCCATCAAATCCTCGAGTTTTGAGTGGGAGTATCCCCACGAGGGCCTGTGTTCACTGATCCTTGCCGGCGACATGGTGATCGCTGGGGGGGAGGACTTTGTAATCGGGATCGACGCCGGGACTGGTGGTGAGCTGTGGAGTGCGGATGTCGACGGCAGAGTGCTGGGCCTGGCCGTCTATGGCAGGCGTCTCTTCGTAAGCACAGATAAAGGGAACAATTACTGCTTCAAAGAGGGCGGTGCTGCGAGGGCACGGGAGGTGAGAACAGATCTCAACCCCTTTCCTTTCAGGGAAGGCCGGCTGTTGGGCGTCTATCAGTCCGCGGTGAGGGAAATCGTGCGGGAGACCGGTATTGAGAAAGGCTACTGTCTCGTTCTCGGAGCCCGTTCCGGAAGACTCGCGTTCGAGCTCGCCAGGCAGACCGACCTGAGGATCGTCTGCATCGACCGGCGTAAGAGAAATGTCAGGAGAGCCAGAGATAAATTTGACGAAGCGGGCCTGCTGGGGTCCCGCATCGCCGTCGGACAGTGGGATCTGTCGAGTCTTCCCGACTATTTCGCCAACCTGATCGTCTCCGAGGAGATACTGGAATCCAAGAGGATCAGCTACCCGGCGGAGGAAGTGTTCCGGGTGCTGAGACCGTATGGCGGCGTGGCCTACTTCGGTCAGCCCGCGGTGGCAACCGGGATCTTGAGAGGAGTCGATTTCGGGGATGTGAAGGAATGGCTGGAAGGGGGTGGGATAAAAGGGGGT
>JAGLTZ010000017.1 GCA_023135015.1 Candidatus Latescibacterota bacterium | reverse complement strand
GTGGGATCGAAGAGGTTAGCGCTCCACGATCCGCCACTCTCCAGGGGCAGGGCGCTTATTAGCAGATCTACACTCTGATTGTCGAACGAGCCCTCCAGGGGAAGGCGCTGGCGGATCATCGTAGGCGTAGTGCGTGGCTGACCGACTCCACTCCAGACGACAGAGCCGGATACGAAGAGGCTGTCCTCTTCCACGGCGTAGGTGATCCTGGCAGACGTGGAGCCTTCTCCCGGTTGGTAGATAAAGGTGGAAGATTCGATGGGTATCAGCGTGCCCAGTTGCGCTGTGAGGCTCCCCCTCTGGATCCGCAATCCCCGCAAGTCGCTGGTGGATATTATCCGATCGTTATCAGTGCGGATGGTGCTGGTCAGCTCACCCAGCCGGGAGCCGCCGGATGAGACGTCAAATACCCATCTCCCGGCGGGGATGAGATCGGTCCGGAGTGGCAGCTGTCCGCCCTGTTGCGGTGACAGGAAGGAGATAATCAAGAAGACTGCGATTTTTCTTCTAGGTCTCTGTCGGATCATATGCATGGTGCGAATATCTTTTACATATTTTACAGGGCATCGCCACTTTAGGCAAAAGCCGGACTGACCCATCGACGTCTAACGTGCAGACGCCCCTAAATCAAGGAAGTTTGTAGACTTAATGCGAGCGCCATGTTTAAGTGAGGCCTGAAGATAATGCGCCTTGATCTGATAGAACGCAAAGTGATCCGTGCGGTCGGTGTCACGCTGGCTGTGGTAGCACTGGTGTGGGTGGGTCTGGCCATGTGGGGTCGTTACCGTGTTTTTTCTGAACAAAAAGAGCTTGAGCAACGTCGTCAATATGAGCAGGAGATGGCCCGTTACATGGAGCAGGAACGCCTGGTTGAGGGGATGTCGCGGGGAGTTGTCCGCGCCACCCTCGGCCCGCCGGATTCCACTTTCGGGAAGGGAGAGCTCGCGGAAACCTGGTATTATTTCAGGACGCAGAACTATGGAGAGGTCATGCTGTGGTTCGAACGGAACCAGCTGGTCCGTGTTGAAAGGATTCAGGAAAATCCCCAACCTCCTTTAGCTAGTTCCCATCCGGAAACTCCGGATGGGAACTAGCGCGTTTCCAGGGTGGAAACGAGCAATTTTGCGCAAGGTCAAGGAAATCAACGGATTGCGCGGAGACGTACATGCGTACGTCGCACAAGATATCCGGCAGATTGACGCCGAGATTGCGCAAAAGGGCCGTTTCCGGACGGTAACTAGATAGGTTACAGTAAGGAGAGCGCATGTCCGCTCGACGCATTATTTTCATTAACACACTTGCAGTTTTGCTTGTCGGGATAGTGGCGGCGCCGGCCATGGCGCAGTTCACTCCCAGATTCAGCACGAAGAGAAAGGGTCCCCCTCCACAGTGGCATGTTGGGATTGGGGGAACTGTGTTGAACCTGGGAGACCATACGAATGAAAGCTGGCCGGTGCTCGACGCGGCAATACCGATCTTCCACCTCAGGCTGGGAGTGGCGGTGCCGCTGAAAGGGGAGACCCTCTTCCTCCTGCCCGAAGTGGAAGGGCATATTGCCTCAACCAGCGGTGAATACATCGAGCCGCTGACACAGATACGCTCCGAGGTCGCTACTATCAGCCAGCGTGGGTTCGCCATTCTCCTGAGCCTGATACGGGCTACAAGTGATCGCCGTACTGTATGGGGAGCCGGACTGGGCTACTACCTTAC
>JAGLTZ010000169.1 GCA_023135015.1 Candidatus Latescibacterota bacterium | reverse complement strand
TCAGGTTCCATGACAACAGCCAACTCACACTGGCGGATATCAAGGCTACATTCGAGCGCTACCAGCGGCTCGCAGAGGATGATAATCCCGCAATAGACTCCGCCTTCAAATACATCAACTCCATAGAGATCGAGCCCGACCAGAACCGGCTGAGTGTTGTCATGCCGGATTGGATGAAGGTGCAGCCGTACCGTGTAGCCACGGTGGCTCCGCTTGCGCCCGCTCTTGGAGAATTCAGCCGTCTGGGGGTGGATGAAGAGCCGATCGGCCTGGGAGGATATAGCTATCGGTTGGCCACCGAGCCGACAGGTGCAGGAGAGGCCCGTCGTGGAGTGATTTACCTCCGTGCATTCGAGGGATATTTCGAAGGCAGCCCGGAAATAAAGAACATAGCCGTTCACCTCTATACGAACGACCGTGAGCTTATTCAGGCATTCATTACAGGCGATGTTCACGTAGCACGTCTGCCCACCCACCGGGTAACCACCGCGCTAAAAAAGTTGCTCGAAGGCAGCCCGCTGGAGAGGAATTCTCTCGTGCGCATGTATCCCAGGCCCAACCATTTCTTCTTCCTCGCCTTCAATCATGCCCGATTCCCATTCAATATCATAGGGGTCCGGTCGGCTTTAGCACGGGCGATTAACCGTACGGACATGCGCGATGAGCCTCCAGCGTGGGGGGTCATCACCGATCTCCCGGTTCATCCCAGGAGCAGCCTTGGAAGGAGCGGCCACTCGGCATATCTGCCTACTGCCGCCAAGCGGATGCTCCAGGAGACCGGACTGCTGCGCCGGGGCGAACCTACAGACCGTACGGGCCAGCCGATCAGGCTGTCGCTGATATATCCCGATCACGTGTCGCTGTATGAGGAAATGGTGCTGCAGATAAAGAACGACCTGCAGCGCATTGGATTCCGGATTGATGCAGAACCGGTTTCACCCGAGATCGTCCGCAAGCGCCTTCGGGAAGGGGACTATTCACTGGCCATCAGCGAGATGACGCTGCCTCCGACGCCGGGGGCTATACGCCGTCTCTTCTACAGTACGAATGCAGCGAGTGGACTGAATTTCTCCCGGTACAGGAACCTGACATTCAATACCAGTATCGATGCGGTAATTCGTCAGAGGGTACCCAATCCCGAAAGTTACCTGGATTCGGCAGTCCGTCTACTCGGTGACGAATTCCCTCTTCTCCCCCTCTTCTTCCAGGCAAACGAGTACTATGTCTTCAACAACAGTATAGTGGATCCGAACAGTGTTGGACGTGTGCTGAGCCGTCTGGAACCGATCGCGAAATGGAAGTGGCGCTGATGTCTCCTGAACGAAGACAGAAGCCGCTTTCAAAACGGCTCCCCCTGGTGGGAGGGCTCTTCCAGCGCCTCTTCTTCCATCACCTGATACTGGTTACGGTCCCTATTCTGATCCTGGGTGTGGTACTGGTCGGGATAGCCCAGAATGCCATCCGTAACACTGTCAACCAGGATAACCTGGAGATCGCTGCAAGGGCGCAGGGGCAGATCCTGGCCTATATCGACGGTGTTGTACGGCAGCTCGAACTTGCGGCTTTCGAGCTGCAGCGCTACGAGCTGGAGGAATTCGACAGCGACCGCTTTCTGAACGAGGCAAGGGGAGAGAAAGCCCTGGAAGCTTTCCGACATCTATATGCCGTGGATACCACCGGGGTTGTGGTCGCGACCACGAACTTCTCTGCAAGGGAACTCCCTTCGGGGGGATTGACTGCCGTCAATTCGGTACTGTCCGGCTCCGATCTTGTCACCGAACCGTTGCTGATCGAGAGTCCCGAGCAGACACCCACCGTGATAATGGCGGTTCCACTGAAAAGCTTCGGTGAAACTATCGGCGCCCTGGTGGTGGAGGTGAATGCAGAGGATATCTGGACTACCATTGATGATATAAAGGTGGGTGATAGCGGGAGCGCCTTCCTGGTCGACCAGGATGGTACAGTTATTGCGCACCAGGACAAATCGGTTGTCATCAGGCTTACCGATTATTCAGAGCTCGAATCGGTACAGCGCGCCCTGCGTGGCGAAAGAGGCATGAAGGATTTAGAGATAGCAGATCCTGGGAACCCTGAAGGGGAACCGATGATGGCTGCATTCACGCCGATCGAGTCTGCAGGTCTCAGGTGGGGACTGATCATCCATAGGCCGGTGGCGGAAGTCAGGGCCTACACCGCCCGCATGCAGCTGCAGATCGCCGTTCTCACCCTGGTCGGTATCGCCCTGGCGCTGATTTCCACACTGGTCTATACAAGACGCCTCGTACGGCCGATCGGCGCTCTTTTAGAAGGTGCCAACCGGCTGAGCAAGGGAGACCTACAGTACAAGATTCCTGTGGCGGGTCACGACGAGCTGGGCACCCTGGCCACCGAGTTCAACTTGATGGCAGAACAGCTTGCACAGATCCAGCAGCGCCTGCGGCGGGTGGAACACCTCGACACTATTGCGAGGTTCTCGTCAGTTGTGGCACACGAGATCAGGAACCCGCTCAACGCCATGCAGATCAACCTGCACCTGCTCGGTGAGCGTGTTGGAACCGAGGAGCAGGAGTACCTGGATGTAATCTCCGGGGAGATCCACCGCCTGGAGAACCTGGTGAGGGAATTCCAGACGATTTCGCGTCCCCCGGCACTGAGCCCGCAAAAAACCAATATGAACGATTTGCTGGAGGATATCGTTAGTCTTCAGAGGGGTACTGCCGCTGCACAAGGTGTCAAGCTTGAAGTCGATTTCGATCCCGATCTTCCCGTGATATCGGTCGACCGGAACCGCATAACCCAAGCGGCGTTGAATGTGATACTGAATGCACTGCAGGCAATGCCGAAAGGAGGCCGGCTTTCCATCTCTACAAGGCGTGAGGAAGAACTCTTGGGTGAAGTCACGATAACAGTCTCGGACACCGGTGAGGGCATACCTGAAGAGGACCTGCCCCATGTGTTCGATTTCTACTACACTTCACGCGACTCGGGTTCGGGACTCGGGCTCTCGATCGCTCATCGGATCATCTACGAGCATGGAGGTCAGGTGAACATCATAAGTTCGATTGAAAAGGGGACGACTATACTGATCACTCTGCCCTCGGAACCTCCGGTGGATATCAATTCACCGGTGCAGGGAATCTGAAAATGGCAAAGATTCTTATCGCCGAAGATGATCTGAATACACTCCAGGGTCTGGTTACCATCATATCCAGAGAGGGGCATGAGGTTCTGAGCGCCCCTGACGGCCAGGAGGCGTTTGCGCTGATGGTCGAGCATGGAGATGTTGATGTCCTCCTGACCGATCTGAAGATGCCCGGCTTATCAGGTCTGGAACTGAGCGTAAAGGTCAAGGAGGCCT
>JAGLTZ010000168.1 GCA_023135015.1 Candidatus Latescibacterota bacterium | reverse complement strand
ACCGACTCCAGGGTGAAGGCGAAGAAGATGCCGCAGGCGACGACGATGAGGGAGGTCACCCTCCCCACCAGCATGTAGTGCCGGTCGCTCCGTCCCTTCACCAGATGGGGCCGGTAGATATTCTGTGTGAAAAGGGCTGAGGAGCTCACCATGAAGGCGTCGCACGAGCTCATTACTGCTGCCAGCATGGATGCGATGAAGAGGCCGATCAGCCCGGGCGCGACGGTGGGCAGCAGCCGGTGGGCCATCAGGCCGTAGACCTGGTCCACATCCACCTCCATGCCCAGGTAGAGGCCCACCGCGCAGAGACCGGTCAGGGTCCATGCGATGGTGCAGATCCGCTTGAAGAGGATTCCCACCATCACGCCCACCCTGCCTTCCATCTCGGTCTTACCCGCGGCGGCCATGCCCATGTTGTGGGGTTGGGTCACCCAGCCCACGAGGGCGTTGAAGGCGATCACCGCGATGTAGAAGGCTGTGATCCCCTGAGGAGCTATGATCTTGAACATGTCGGGATTCTGCACGGTCTCCCGCAGACCGGGAATGCCGCCCACCGCTGAGAGGGCGAAGGGCAGGATCAGGAAGGAGAGGACGATGGTGAGCAGGCCCTGGATGAAATCGGTCATGATGGCCGCGCTCAGTCCTCCGGCGATCCCGTAGATGACGAATATCACGGTCATGCCGAAGATCGCCAGGTAGGGATTGATGCTTCCCCCGGAGACCGCGGTGATCATGGCGCTGGAGCCTTTAAGCATCACCCCGATGTTGATCATCAGTGTCAGCATGCCGATGGCGGCGAAGAGCGCGGCCACGCTGGAGCCAAACCGTGCCTGGAAGTAGTCCCCCGTGGTAACACAGCGCATCCGCCGGAAGACCGGAGCGATAAGCCAGAAGAAGGGGGTCACGAAGAGCCACAGCCACTGGTACCAGATCCCCGAGGCTCCGGCCTCGTAGGTCTTGGCTGACACGCTCACCGCCTGGTCGGAATGGGTCCCCGTGCCGAAGGTGAAGAACATCATCAGGACCTTCCCGAACTTCCGGTCGCTGATGAAATAGCTGGAAGCACTCTTCACCCGCCGGACGGCCCAGACGCCGATGACGGCGATCCCGGCGAGGTAGATTACGATCACCAGCCAGTCGATCCAGTGAACGCCTACCACGTTTAGGTTTCTCTCTTCCAGAATGAGTGACAGGTCTCGGTGGGAGGGCGGGCCTGCAAAGACCGGCTGCCGGGTGCGCTCATCATGACGAACCGCCCGAATCCTGAACGACCTCCAGCATGGCCTTCAGGTTCTCGATCGGGGTTCCGGGGGAGACCCCCCCGCCGGGGGATACCAGCAGGGGACCGAGCCGGGCGGCCCCGGCGATCAGTTCGCCGGTCGCGGCGCGCACCTGCTCCGGGGTACCGCGCACCAGGAGATCGAGGGGGGGGAGGTTCCCCATCAGGACGACCTCGTCCCCAAGGGCCGTCCGGGCCCGCTCCAGGCCGATCTCGTGACTGAAGTTGAATACATCCATGCCGATGGTGGCCAAACCCTCGAGCATCTTCTCGTTGGGAGTGTCGTTATGGTAGATGTGGATCATGCCGGGAAAGCTCTCGAAGATCCGGCGCAGCAGAGGCAGGGCGAACTTTTTTGCGTCCTCAGGACCGATCATGCCGACGATATCGTCCAGGACCATAACCCCGATGGGATCCTCCATCCTCTCGAGCTGGCACTGCAGCCACCCGATGCACAGCTCCGTCGTCTTTTCGAGCAGGGTGAGGCAGGCCTCCGGTTCAAGCTTTGTGGCCATGAGCAGCTCGGTCACTCCCGTCAGGTGTGAGGCCACCGCCAGGGGGCCGCGGGCGGCCGCCATGCGTGGTGACATACCCCGATTCGCCAGAATGGGCGTCATCCGCTCATAGTGACTGAGGACCGCGGGCATCAGCCCGTCGATTTCCGGATCGGGTACCTCGGCCGCGGCCAGGGCCGCCAGCCCCCCCGGATGCGGCCGGATCGCCGGGGGGGAGGTACGGCTCCACCGGATCGGAACCCCCCAGCCGCTCGGTTCGGCGGCCATACCGTACTCCATCCAGGTGCCGGGAACGAAGGCCACCCCGGGCAGATCGGCCGCCGCCCGTTCGTGGGCGGTGAGCCAGACGGCCGGATCGAAGAAGAAATCGAGGGTATCAGCCCCCGCGTATCCGGGGAGCCAGGGGGAGTCGATTATCAGGGCCGCCATGGTCCGGTCCCGGGGTTTCTCCCGCACCAGGCGCTCGAAGGTGTCCAGGGTTGTCTGATAATCCAATGCGCTTATCCCCTCACGGCAGCCGGTAGGCTCTCTTCACCAGATCGTAGGCCAGGGCGCGGCTCATGTCATTTGCATCCTGCAAGTCGATGATGTGCCGGGCCACGAGCCGGGCCAGAAAGGTGCAGTCGATCCGCCGCGACAGGTCGTGCCGGGCCGGGATGGACAGGAAGGCGCGGGTGTCGTCGTTGAATCCGACGGTGTTGTAGATCCCGGCCGTTTCGGTGACCTGCTGGCGGTACCGCATCATCCCCTCGATGCTGTCATGGAACCACCAGGCCGGACCCAGTTTCAAAGCCGGGTAATGGCTGGCCAGGGGCGCCAGCTCTCGGGTATAAGCGGATTCGTCGAGTGTGAACACGATCAAGGTGAGCTGCGGATCGTTGCCGTACCGGTTCAGAAGGGCGTGCAGGTTCCGGGTGTACTCGGTCGCGACGGGAATGTCGCCCCCCCTGTCCGGTCCGAACCTCTCGGCAATCAGCCGGTTGTGGTTCCGGAACGATCCGGGATGGATCTGCATGACCAGGCCATCCTCGAGGCTCATGCGGGCCATCTCCATCAGCATGTGGGCGGAAAAGAGCAGGCCGTCCTCGGCATCTGCATCCCCCCGCAGGGCTTTCTGGAAGATGGACTCCGCTTCTTCGGCGCTCAGCTCCCCGGTCAGGGGGATCTCCACGCCCATGTCGGTGGAGACCGCGCCAAGCGATTTGAAATCCTCCCGGCGCTGTTCCAGGGCCCGGATGAAGGTGGTGAAGTCGCGCACCTCGATCCCGGCTGCTTCGCTCAGGGCATCGATCTTCGCGCGCCAGTCACCCCCCGTGATCTGGAGGACATCATCGGGGCGGAAACAGGGGATGACCCGCCCGTTCCACCCGGAATCGGTTATCTCGTGGTGGTACTCAAGGGTGTCGGCAGCACCGTCGGTTGTGGTCAACACCTCGATTTTGAACCGGTTGTACAGCTCCCGCGGCAGGTATTCCGGCAACCGGAGCTTTTCCTGGATCTGGTCGTAGATCGTCATGGCCGTGGCCCCGATCAGCTTCTCACCGATGCCGAAGACCGTGGCGAATTCATGGTTCAGCCAGACCTGCGTGGGCGT
>JAGLTZ010000167.1 GCA_023135015.1 Candidatus Latescibacterota bacterium | reverse complement strand
AGTGATCCCCATGTGAAACCAGCACCGAAGGCAACCATCATAACGGTGCTTCCTTCGGAGATACGACCATTTTCCAGCGCTTCATCAAAGGCGATTGGAATCGAGGCGGCCGAAGTATTGCCGTATTCGTGTACATTTATATAAACCCTCTCCAGAGGGATCTTGACCCGGGACGCTGTTGCCTTGATGATCCTGACATTGGCCTGGTGCGTTATGAGCAGGTCGACCTCATCGGCTGTGATACCTGCCAGCTCCAGCGCTTTTACAGCCGAGGATTCCATAGCCCTGACCGCCGATTTGAAGACTTCGGCTCCTTCCATATGGAGGTAGTGCAGATTCTTATCCACGGTCTCATGACTTGCCGGCAGGCGGCTTCCGCCCGCCGGCTGGTTCAGTAGATGACTCAGGCTGCCGTCAGCTCCCAGGTAGGCGGCCATCACCCCCGTGGTGCCGTCGCTGGGCCCGAAAATAGCCGCCCCTGCTCCATCGCCGAATAGAACGCATGTACTGCGGTCTTCGTAGTCGGTGATGCGGCTTAGCGTCTCTGCGCCCACCACACCAATCTTCTCGAACAGACCGGATGCAATGAGGCTGTTGGCAAGTACGGATGCGTAGATAAACCCGGAACAGGCAGCCGAGATATCGAAAACGGGAAGCCCACCCAGATCAAGTTTCTGCTGAACGATACACGCCGCACTGGGGAAAGCCATATCAGGGGTGGCTGTCGCCACGATAATAGCGTCCAGTTCTTTCAACTCAATACCCGCATCACCAGTGGCATCCCGGAGCGCACGGGCAGCCAGGTCGCTGGTAGCCTCTCCCGCTGCAACGATATGCCGCCGCTTCATTCCGGTACGTGTTGTGATCCACTCATCCGTGGTATCCACCATCTTCTCGAGATCCTTGTTCGTCAGGACCTTCTCCGGCACAAAGCGTCCTGTTCCGAGGACACGACTGGCCCCCCGGACTTTATCGTTGAAGGTTGGCGGCATGAATTTCGTCCAATCGAGCTTTGATGTGATCGTTTATCCCCTCTTCGATAATACGTCCGGCCACCTCAACAGCATTTCGTATCGCTTTTGTGGTCGAAATGCCGTGGCAGATTATGAGCACCCCATCGATCCCCAGCATCGGCGCTCCCCCGTATTCCTCATAGTCAAACTCCCGCCTCATCTGCCTGAACACGGGGCTCATGAGCAGGGCACCCACCCTGGCTAACGGGCTCTTAGACAAACCACGCTTCACACTCGCTGTCAAGTGGCCGGCGATCCCTTCAATGAACTTCAGGATCACGTTTCCGGTAAATCCATCACAGACCACGACGTCGGCTTCTCCAGTCAGGATGTCCTGTCCCTGGATATTGCCCACAAAATTCAGGCCGGAGGCCAGCAGTTTCTTGTGGGCCTCAACCACCACTTCCGTGCCTTTGCTGCTTTCCTCGCCGATAGAGAGCAGGCCGACTCTGGGCTTTTCAATATCGAGAACGTGTTCGGCGTATACGCTCCCCATCAGACCGAACTCGGCCAGATTTGAGGGCCGGCATTCGACATTCGCCCCAACATCGAGGAGCAGAGCGGTGCCGCGCACAGACGGGAAGAAAGTAGCCAGTGCCGGCCGCGATACCCCCGGCAGGGGTCCCAGACTGTGAAGCGCCCAAGCCATGGCTGCGCCGGTGTTACCGGCTGAAACTACTGCATCCGCCTCCCCGCTTTGGTGGAGTTTCATCGCCACCGCAATCGAACTGTCCCGCTTGCGTCTCAGAGTGGCGGACGGAGCTTCATCCATAGATACAACTTCGCTGGCGTTCACGATTTCTATGGGGAGACCTTTCAGCAGTCTGGAGAAACGCTCTTCCAGCAGGGAGCGATCCCCGACCAGGATCACCTCGTAGCGCCCACCGGCTGAAGCAGCCGCCTCGATTGCACCTGCTACATTCCGGTCTGGGGCATGGTCCCCCCCCATGACGTCGACGGCGATCCTCATCTGGCGACGCGGAAGCGGGTCTAGACCTCGCGTGGGAAGATAACCTGGCGGCCTCGATAATAGCCGCAGTTGGGGCAAGCACGGTGAGAGAGTTTCGGCTGGCCACAGTGGTCACAGACTCCCAGCGTTGGTGCCTTCAACGCATGATGGCTCCGCCTCTTACCTCGTCGCGATATGGAATGTCGCCTCTTTGGAACGGCCATGGGCCTATTCTCCTCGGTTATCCTCGAGAAATGTCTTCAGGGCGTTCCAGCGGGGATCGACAGTTTCCTGTGGACAGTCACAGTGTGAGTAATTCAGGTTCTTCCCACACCGCTGGCATAATCCCCGGCAATCCTCCCTGCATAACGGCTTTATCGGAACGACAAGTATCAGAGATTCCCTGATTGAAGGTGCAAATGAAACCCAGTTATTTCCGAACTCGACCAGTGTATCCTCCTCGTCCTCAAGTTGGAGGTCGTTCTGTCCCATCCGGAAGACTGCGTTAAAAGCAGCAGCCACATCGCATTCGAAAGGTTCAAGACAGCGTGCACAGACAAGCGTCTGTATTGCTGAAATGTCGCCCTTAGCCGTAATCAGAGATCCCGTGCGGTCGAGTGTCAACTCCACGACCACATCCGAACTGATAACCAGCTGGTCTTCAGGTAGCTTGAGATTGGAACCGGACTCCGAGAGGACCATCCGGCTCCGGCCCTCGGTCAATCCCCGCAGATCCACTGTGAAGACCTGATCTAACGGCGCCATTGTCCCCCTCCGAACACAAAGTTCCCAAATATACTGCACCGCCTCCTGGAATCAACCGCCTGCAGAGACTCCCAGCTCCACCAGTTCCTCTTTGGGGAAGAAAAAAAGCACTTCCCGAATACCATTCTCCACCGAATCGGAGCCGTGGACGGTGTTTGCGCCGATATCCTTGCCGAACATCGCACGTATGGTGCCCTCCTCGGCATCGGTAGGATCAGTGGCACCGATCATATGTCGAAGGTGTTCCACGGCGTCTTCGCGTTCCAGCGCAATCGCTACAATCGGGCCGCTCGTCATGTACTCAATCAGACCTTCAAAGAACGGGCGCCCCCGGTGGATGGCATAGAATGCTTCAGCCTTCGGCCGGCCGAGTCTGACCAGCCTGATCCCCCGGATGGTAAATCCCTCCTCCTCGATGCGTGCGACGATTTCTCCTACGTGAGCCTCGGCCACACCGTCAGGCTTGATCAGCAAACAGGTTGTTTCCATTGATTCCCCCGGCCTTTATGAAAGCATGTGGACCATTGTCTGACCGATCACGGCCGGACTGTCACACACTGTTACCCCCGCCTGCTCGAGGGCCTCCATCTTCTCGGACGCGGTGCCGCTCCCCCCGCTGATGATCGCCCCGGCGTGCCCCATCCTGCGGCCCGGTGGAGCGGTCTGACCGGCAATGAATGCCACAACCGGCTTTTTAAAACTCTCGGAGATGAATTCGGCTGCCTCCTGCTCGGCGGTACCTCCGATCTCACCGATCAGGACAACGGCATCGGTGCCATCGTCATGGGCGAAGAGTCGGAGCAGATCGGTGAAGGTTGAACCTATGATAGGGTCACCGCCGATGCCGATGGCAGTCGACTGTCCCAATCCCACCTCGACCAGTTGCCCGACCGCTTCGTAGGTAAGCGTACCGCTCCGGCTTATAATGCCTATTCTTCCGGGTTCGTGGACGAACCCCGGCATGATACCGACCTTCGCCTCGCCCGGAGTAATCACCCCCGGACAGTTTGGGCCTACCAGACGGCACCCTGCAGATTTCACCCTCTTCTTGGCCAGAACCATATCGCGCGCAGGAATCCCCTCGGTTATACACACGACCAGGGCAATCCCCGCATCGGCGGCCTCCATTACAGCGTCAGCCGCGAATGCGGGCGGCACAAAGACGATGCTTGTATTTGCTCCCGTCTTTTCAACACCTTCCCGTACGGTATTGAAGACCGGAACTCCAAGGTGTTTCTGGCCTCCCTTGCCCGGAGTCACACCCGCCACCACCTCTGTCCCGTATTCCTTCATCTTTCCCGTGTGGAAAGTTCCCTCACCACCCGTGATCCCCTGAACCAGGAGCCGGGTGTCCTTATCAACCAGAATGCTCACAGTTAGGCTCCTTCAATTTCGTTCCTGCATCTCAAACCACACCAGTGTCCACTAGTTAGTTTCCGTCCGGA
>JAGLTZ010000166.1 GCA_023135015.1 Candidatus Latescibacterota bacterium | reverse complement strand
CACAGAACGGACTCCGGATGGGAACTAGTTAAGGGCTGCGACGGCCTTCTGGGCCGCGTCTTCAAAGCTTCCAGCCACTAGGAATTCCAGATCCGATTCATTCAGAATGCGGGCCGCATCTTCCGCATTGGTACCTTCGAGGCGAACCACTACAGGCATGTCCACATTCACCTTCTCCATAGCATCCACCACACCCTGGGCCACGCGATCACAGCGGACTATGCCGCCGAAGATGTTGATAAGCACCGCCTTGACATTCGGATCGCTCATGAGGATGCGGAAACCGTTTGCGACCGTTTCCACGTCGGCCGCACCGCCCACGTCGAGGAAGTTGGCCGGCTCCCCACCTGCATGCTTTATCAGGTCCATTGTGGCCATTGCCAACCCTGCCCCATTCACCATGCACCCGATATTGCCGTCGAGCTTGATATAGTTGAGGTCGTATTTGGCGGCTTCGACCTCGAGTTGATCCTCTTCATTGGGATCGTAGTACTCCCGGATATCCGGATGCCTGAAAAGGCCGTTGTCATCGAAGTTTATTTTAGCATCCAGAGCTACTACTTCCCCGTCAGTTGTGACGACAAGGGGGTTGATCTCTGCCAGACTGGCATCAGTTTCAACGAAAGCTTTGGCCAGAGCGATGAAGAATTTCGCCGCATTACCGGCCTGCTTTCCCTCCAGACCGACTGAATATGCTAGCTCCCGCGCCTGGTAGGGGAGCAGCCCCGTTCCAGGATCGAACCACCTCTTTATAATCTTCTCCGGGCTCTTTGAGGCAACCTCCTCTATCTCCACACCACCTTCGGAGGAAGCCATAAAGACCGGAAGCTCGGCCGCCCGGTCGAGAACTATCCCGGCGTAAAGCTCCGAAGCGATATCCATTCCGCTCTCAACGAGCACGGTGCGGACGACCTGTCCCTCCGGCCCGGTTTGGTGGGTTATAAGCGGTTTATCCAACATCGCTTCGGCTGCAACCTTGGCTTCGGTCGGCCCTTTCACAATTTTGACGCCCCCACCCTTCCCCCGCCCTCCGGCATGGATCTGCGCCTTCACGACAACCGTACCACCACCCAGCGCCTCGGCGGCAGCCTCAGCCTCATCTTGCGAGGTTGCCACCTTGCTCTCTGGTACGGCAACCCCGTAACGTCGCAGGACCTCTTTAGCCTGAAACTCGTGCACCTTCATCCTGGTATCCTTACTCCTAGACTGTTTCCATCCGCAATCCGTTCTCTAGATCGCGAATCCAGCACACATCGGTGTGCTGACGCACCGTCTGTCGGTAAACGCGCTGTTGTACGGCGAGTTTCCACCCGAAAACAACCCTTTCCGTGCATTGACGATGCATTTCAGGGCCTATTCTCTCGATACCACCCACCGGTGGTTTACAGGATGGACGACACCAGGTGGATCTACCGGCGGAAGAAACGGCCGATCCGATCCTCGTGCTTACTCACTTGCTGTAGAGCGGGTGTCTCGTTGGTCATTGGCTGCGGCGGATCGGGCGTCGCCATGAAAATATCCTCCAGCGATTCCAGCGCATTGAACGCATCCGCTTCTTTGATCAGATCGAAGCCAACCCGGTCCTGAAAGGCGATAACCTCGACCCTCTTGCCCAAGTTCTGGACCGCACGTACGAGCCGTACAAAGTCGGAATCTCCTGAGGCAAGGATCACCACGTCCAGGTTCTCTGCCTGTGTCAGTATGTCCACTGCCAGTTCCATATCCATGTTGGCCTTAACACGACCATCCACGGAACGAGACCATTCCTTCTCAATTACCTTGAAACCTATATCACGGAGCGCACTTATGAACCCCTTTACCGGCTTCGGATTCTCCGGATCAACAGTTACATAAGCATTACATCTGAGCAACTCGCGTTCTTCTGTAACGAAGTCTTTCAGTATGCGGTAATTAATAGAAGGTCCGTCCTTACGATACAGATTAGCCGCGTCTACATATAGACCTGCCTTCAAAGACATTGTATCTGACCTCCTGTAGGTCGATGCCGGTGGGATTACCTGCCGGCGGCGAGGTAGACCCCTCGAGAGACTCTCCGTATTTCGAAAGGTTCTCCCCTTCTGTCGCGACGGGTCTACTACTTTGTTAAAACGGTGCCCGACTGACCGGCGAGAATATCTCCCGCCTGATCGACGGCTCCTATAAACACCCTCCTGCCACCTCTCTCTAGGAACTGGATCGCCGATTCAATTTTCGGCCCCATATTGCCCGGAGGGAAGTGCCCCTCGGCCAGATAGCGACGGGCCTCCTCCAATGTGAGGTGGTCCAGATCGCGCTGGTCCTCGGTCCCAAATGCTAGCGATACATGTGAAACGCTGGTCAGTATCAGCAGTTCGGGCGCTCCGATATCTAGCGCCAGGACCGCCGAAGCTCTGTCTTTATCTATTACACCGTCAACGCCCTGAAGGAATCCACCTTCAATACGGCGGACGGGGATGCCGCCACCCCCGGCGGCAACAACGACTGTACCGTTCTCGATCAGGCTGCGGATGATGTCGGCTTCTACTATCTCCAGAGGGTGCGGCGAAGCGACAACCCTCCGCCACCCTCGATTGCTGTCTTTCTTAACTACCCAACCGCGCCTGTTTGCAAGCTCCTGAGCCTCTTCCTTCTCGTAGAAGGGCCCTACGAATTTCGTCGGATCGGCCAGAGAAGGATCGTCGGTATCTATCAGTACCTGGGTCAGCACCGTAGTCACCGGCCTGTAGGTCCCCTTGCTCGCCAGCAACCCTTGCAGTATCTGGCCTATCATATACCCCATCCCGCCCTGCAGATCGGCGACGATGATCGGAAGAGGTAGATAGGGTACTTCGTCACGCGCCCGCTCCACCCGGATCAGGTAGTTTCCCACCTGCGGACCGTTGCCGTGCGTAAGAACAACCTGACGCCCTTTGGCGATCATGTCGGCGATCGGCTCCAGGCTCTGGCGCGTGTTCACGAACTGCTCGGGAATCGCTCCCGTATCATGCTTCCGTGTGATGGCATTGCCGCCCAACGCAACCACCAGTAATCCGTCATCTTTGCTCACTGCTTCGTTACCTTCTCGCCACAGGTTGAGGAATCCAACCCAGGGTTTCTCACATTATAGACCTCAGGACATCGGTGAGATCCGGCCTCCCGATTTCCTGAAGTTCATACATCACGCGTACACTGGGTTTCTCAATATCCAATACGCGGCGCAGGTCAATAGGGGTTCCGATCACCACAGCTTCGGCATCTGAAGCGTTGATTGTTTCCTCCAGATCCTTTACCTGCTCCGTGCCGTAACCCATTGCCGGAAGAAGTATGCCGATTTCCGGATACTTCTCATAGGTCTCCAAGATGCTCCGGACCGCAAAGGGCCGTGGGTCGACGAGCTGCACCGCTCCGAACCGTTCGGCCGCAACAACTCCGGCTCCGTACTTCATTCCGCCGTGTGTGAGAGTGGGACCATCCTC
>JAGLTZ010000165.1 GCA_023135015.1 Candidatus Latescibacterota bacterium | reverse complement strand
GTCTCCGGCATCCTTAAACTTCCAGGATGCGGCGCTGATCCTCCAGTGCACCTCTCCCTCCCTCCTTCCCGCTGCCGCCTCAGTCCCCATAAACCCGTTCGACCGCACCAGAACAGCCCGGAGCGTTTCCGAGGGGTGCCACTGGGACACCAGATAAGGAGCACTCCCTCTCTCTTGCATCACTGCCAGCACCGCCTGCCGGCGACCGCCGTACTGCAGCGCGATCACCTGCGGCCTCGGGTATGCTTCAGAGACCGGCCCGACCCTCAACCTGGAAGGAACGCCCGTCCAGGCACTCCTGACCTCCGCACCTGTTGTATTCCATGCCCTTTCCCCAACAAGCAGCCCCACTCCCATCCCTCCTCTTGCGGGACCTGCCAGCAACCGCCACCTGCCCATCCCAAGTTCGACGGCGAGACTGGCGCCGAGCAGTTCCCGGTCCTCCCGCCTCTCGACCCTCAACTGCACCCGGTAGCCCCGGCGACTTGTACTACTTCCTGCAGCGGCATGAAAAGTCGCACGGTTCCTGCCCTCATCAACCCACCACCTGCCGTTAAATCCCGATCTGCCCGGCATCAGCGGTTCCCTTGACCGGATTGCCTGGACGGTCTCCTCGACGTTGACCAACCAGTACAAATCCGCCACCGGCCCGCACACCAGCAGCTTGATCATCAGCAGGTAGAGCCCGGGGCTCATGGCCGCCAGAGGTGGGGGCTGCATACACTCCATAGAAGGTGGAGGCCGAGGCCGGGGACCCACCTTCCTTCGACGCTCCAGCACAAATCCTTCACCACCAGATGCAGACCGATGGCGGGCGCTGTCGTCACCCCCCAGGCTCCTGCATCAATCCGCAGGCGGCCGGTGCAGCAGGCCAGAGCCAGCGCCGGTTCGAAATCTCCACCCTGGGGCCTCATCCCACCGGCACGCACGGAAAACCTCTCCCCATCCTTTCCTATCGCTCCCCCAATCCAGGGTCTGATCCAGTCCCCGTTTCTACCGAATCCTCTCCTGTATGCCACAGCTGCCTTCCACTGCCTCCCCCACACGGCCACAGCACTCAGATGACAGAGAGCGGCACCGCACCGGCGGACCCCTGAACCTGAGAGCGCCTGGAAACCAGCACCGGCTCCCAGCCACACTCCGGAATCACCCTCTACTCCGGACACACCGTGCTCTGACACCCTTGCCCGGGCCGGCTGCACGGCAATCACGAGCGGCAGCCCACAGCTCAGCTCAGCCTCTATATGCCTCAGACCGTCTCCCTCGATCTGACGCCAGATACAGCCCACCGCTCCCGATCCCATCGAAGTCACTGCAGCCGCCTCGACATGTTTCAGGCCTTCAATCCCGAAGGGACGCGATGCCGCAAGCCACCAGGTGAGGATTCGATTAGATAGAAGGGCAGGTTGAACGACGGCAGCCATTGGGGAGACCGGGTCCACAAGTGTAGCCGGTCCCGCAACGGTCCAGCCCGGCCCGGGCGGCAGCAGATCCTGGGCAACCGTATCCGGAGTCTGAGCACACAGCAATAGAAGGGCAGCACCTATCACCCTGCCTACAACGCCGCTCATTCTTTCGGCTTGGGGGGCGGTCACGGTCGTACTCCGAGCGGCCGCCGTACGGTCCAGCGTGCCCCTGCGTCAGCATCGCCCGCCTCCACGACCAGTATGTATATCCCCGGCCGCACACTCCTGCCGTCCGGGGCCGGATGCCATTGGTGGCTGCTGCAGCCGGGCACCAGAGCCTGTGGGATAATGGTGGCCGCAATTCTGCCCGACATGTCGTAGAGGCGAGCCTCAAGCCACACTCTAGCAGCAGAACTCTCCCACACCAGGAGTACAGAACCGTCGCTCAGATGTTCCAGTTCTAGCCGAAACCACTCCTGGCCTGCTTCGGACTTCTCTTCTATATCCGGTTCTGTTGAAACGGGACCCACCACCCATCCGGGTGAAACGTCCCCTGGAGACCGGCTCACCCCCCATGCCATTGGCGACCAACCCTGCATCGAAGGGTTCCACCGCTGCCAGCTGTGTCCTCTCGGCAAACCCGGCACCGGCCGCAGCACCGAGCTGTCAACCACTGCCCCGTAAGGGTCGGCGAGCGTAACAATGCTGCCCGTGTCTGTGAGACGCAGACCGGGCCAGATGATCCACTCACCGGAACCTGACTGTATCCCGTCGGCTCCGGCCGTTCGCACCGAGTCCCCCGCAGAAACAAGCAGAACCTGCCCTGACCCGTTCCCGATGAGGAACAATCTGCCGGCCGACAGAAGAGATGCCTTCGATCGTACCCGAACGCTCCAACCATCCCATGAAACCGTCTCTCCTGAACCGTTGCCCGCGCCGTGGTCGGGCGCCCACAATTCCAGCCACTCCCCGCAACCCTTCACGGGGCGTGGCTGCGCCTCGCTGAGTACTCTTGAGAGCAGGGCGTATCTCACAGGAACGTGAAGCGTGTCACTGTCATCCCAGCCGCGCGTCGCCGGGGGCTCTACCACCTCCACCAGCAGCTTCCACCCACCACCACCGGCGGGCCGCCACGTCCAGCCTACTTCTGTAGAATCCCACGGCGCCACACCTGAGATCACCTTTGAGGGTAGCTGTTCCACCCCACCCCACGGGGAGATAGCGGCCGCTTCCAGCAGCGTTTCTTGAAGACCATCACCACCCTCATCCATCAGAACCGCGATCAGGCCGATCTGTCGCCCTGCGGACAATACCTGTCCGGGGAGCTCTCTCCAGCGGATAGAGCGGTCGCCCGGAACGGGCGTCCAAGAATTGACGCTCCCGGGTGTGGAGCCGCCTGGCGCCCTGCAGGGCCTCCAGTCACCCGCCGCAGCTCCGCCTCCAACGCGCTCCCATGAGATCCCATCCCCAGCTCCGAACGGCCATCGGACAGAATCCACCACGGTTCGTGAAGGGTCCAGCAGCCACAGGCTTTCGCCGTCCCCTTTCAGGCCGTTACCGATAGATGCATCCTCAGGCCGCAGAAGGAGCACGCCGGCGGGCAGTGCCAGCTCTGACGGATCTCCGTCCGGATCGAGTACCAGAGCCATCGTTTTCGGCTGCAGCAGGAGTGTTCCTCCGGGCTCCCAAGGCATCAGCCTGTCAATGGGATCCTTTTCATCTCCTATCGCCCAGCCCGAAAGATCGACTGGGACATCACCGCCGTTTCGAAGCTCAACCCATTCCCCTCCACCACTTCCCTCGGGTCCGGGTGCGTCAGCCAGTACCTCATTGAAGGCTACGGGAGGCACAGGGGACACCTGTCCCACAGCCTCCCGAACCAAAAGCACCGGAACAACAAGCACCAGAACCGCAAATACAATGGGGAGGGCATTCAGAATCAGTCTGTGGGTCAGCATGGCCACCTCGATATTCGCGATGGCCGGGGGGTAGGCCGTTGAGGGCTGAGTTTTTCTTAAGCTCGTCCGCCCGGGGGTTCCTCCTCCTTCATATGGATCGTTTCTGACTGAATCCGAAGCGAGGGGTCAGCATCCAGATCCAGGTCGTCGCGGCACCCGCTGGCAAGATGGTAGGCGCCGGCGGCTGCTATCATTGCGGCGTTATCTGTGCAGAGCCGGGGGCTGGGAAACGCCACCTCGATCCCGCGCTCCTCGGCCAGCGCTGTGAGCTTCCGCCGCAGCAGTCGATTATTCGCCACTCCACCGGTCACTCCGAACCTGGGTGCACCCGTTTCCTCCAGGGCAGCGGCGACCCCCTTTACCAGGGCATCAACGGCGGCCCTGCGGAACGAAGCAGCCACGGCCGGTCGCTGGCGTGGTCGCTCTGATTCGGGAATAGCCTGCCAGTGAAGCAGTACCGCTGTCTTAAGACCGCTGAACGAAAAATTGTGGCCCGGCCTGGCGACCCTGGCGACCGGGAACCGTGGTCCATTCTCCTCCCCCTCGTCAGCCAACTCATCCAGCAGGACACCGGCGGGATAATCGAGCCCGAGAAGTACACCGACCTTGTCGAATGCTTCACCTGCCGCGTCATCCACTGTAGCCCCCAGCAGGCTGTAGGAGCCGAGATCCTGTACCATGTGGAGTTCTGTATGACCGCCGCTTGCGATCAGAACCAGGTAGGGAGGTTTCCACTTAGGATCCTCGAGGAGCAGGCTGAACAGGTGACCTTCCAGGTGATTCACACCCACCAGCGGCATCCCCCTGCCCATCGCCAGCGCCTTTGCCACCGACAGTCCTACAAGAAGGGCGCCGACAAGACCGGGACCACGGGTAACCGCGATGCCGTCCAGATCCTGCCACCCGACACATGCCTTCGACATCGCCCGCCGTACTGCCGGCAGAGTCAGACGCAGATGTTCCCTCGACGCCAGCTCGGGCACCACACCTCCCCAGTCAGCGTGTATCTCCTGGCTGACCACCACATTGGAGAGGATCCGACGCCAGCCGCATACAACGGCTGCGGCGGTCTCATCACACGATGTCTCGATTCCGAGGACCAGAGGGCCCTCAGCTTTGGCAGCACCGGCAGACATTGTCCACTTCTTCAGTTAAATATCAGTACTCGGTCACACGGAAGTACTGAGGTTCCAGGCGCAGGCGGGAAATACCCCTTGGAAGTTCCAATCTTGGTATCAGGGGGGTCAGGCCATCAGGTCTCTGGCGGCTGAGATCCAGGATGAGACGGATATCATCGACTGTCAAGATCTCTAACAGCCGGACTCCACCAGAGACAGTTACGCTGGCCGTGCGCGGCTGAGCCAGGTAGCGATCGGGATGGTCGGTCCCCTCGAAACGAACCGGTACCTCACTGAAAGTCCGCTCACCCAGAGGTTGGATGTCCTGCATTATCTTCACTGAGTAGGGCTCAACGATCAGATTGTAGATGGAGGGTATCTGAAGCGGGATCTCCTGGTCTATCGGATTCTTCGCCCTCCTCCTCAACCGGAGCGTGTCTGTTTCCACGAAGGAAAGGCCCCGCAGGTGTGATCCGGGCCCCGTCAACGTAACCGTGTCAGGCTCAACACTCACGCTGCCGACCAGTGTATAACCCGGAGCGCACTGGATCTCCATCCTCGCAACTATGGGGAGTTGCCTGCTTACCAGGCGGTCCGTTTCAATAGTGATCTGTTCAGGTTCCAGGATCTCCACCACATGAAGATCCTGTCCTTCTGGATACCGGACATTTCCGATACCGATACTCCGCGTCCGGGTTCCTCTGGTCAGGATATCGCTGGCGTCAATAACAACCTGCACGTCCCGCCACGGAAGGGTGAGCAGTCTCTTACCCCGGCCGTTAAACCGGACCTGCGCTACTGGAGGCAGCTCCGCCGATATGACCAGACCGGAAGGCAAACCCTCAACTTGAATCGGGACCTCGAGGACGCGCTCATATACGTCCTTCTCAGTGGCGATATGGAACCATAGGAGCAGAGCGACGGCCAGTGAGCCGACTTTCAGCCCCATGTTCTCTGTGAGTCTGCTGTGGTCCATTGGACGGCGGAGCTAGGCCCGCCTATTTTTTAACCGGGGCCCGCCCTATTTCATCTCCCATGCTCAATTCCCCGTTATCGATGCGCAAATGAAATCCACACTTGGGATCGGAACAAACCCACGCCTTGTACATAATGCTGGCACCGTCACGGCCGTAATCCGACAAAGGTAGCAACACTCCGTCGGTGCACTTCAGGCATTTTGGGAAAACCGTTTCCATGCTGGTAACTCACCTCCCCTCCTCGCATACGTCACACAAGCGGCCGGCTGGGCCGACCTGGAAGCGTGCTGAGTAGTTTCTGTAGATGGACAGGAGTATAAAAAAGCTCATCGGGGCGGTCAACCCTCGTACTTTTTTACATGAGGCAACAGGCCCTCCTTCTGCCAATCTTGACACCGGCCGGAGGGGAGCCGTAGGTTTGGATTGCGTGAACCCTTAGGAGCCTGTCGGAGAAACGCTCCGGCTGCGGCTTGCGCTGGCATCCGGCAGGCTCCTAGTGTACCGGGCATAACCTTCCGGAATCAACAGGCAGGACCTCTACGGAATTCCCGTGGGAAGCCCATTATAATGCGAACCGGTACAGCCCCTCCCTGCGGGCCGCCTGGAGGGCGGCTTCGTATTCCTCCCTCATGAGAGGGCGGTTCACCTCGGGCCTCGTGTGTGCCTTGTATGACGGCCTGTACTGAGCCATGACGTTAACGCAGGTGTCGGGCGAGATTTCGCGGGCAAGAAAGCGCATGCTGGCCGCGGTACCGGCCAGATCGTTGGGGAGAACCAGATGGCGTACGAGCAGGCCCCTGATGGCCGCACCGTCCGGGCCTATGACCAGATCGCCCACCTGGCGGTGCATCTCCTTCAGGGCCGCACGGGAGACCTCAGGATAATCGGGCGCACCCGATAGTCTGCGTGCATGCCCGCCATCAGCGTATTTCAGGTCGGGCATGTAAATATCAACTACCCCGTCAAGAAGCTGGAGGGTTTCGACCGAATCGTAGCCTCCACTGTTGTATACCAGCGGAAGCCGGAGCCCTTCATCCACAGCAACGATCAGCGCCGAAACTATCTGGGGAACAACATGAGTAGGGGTAACCAGGTTGATGTTGTGACAGCCCAGGTCCTGCAGGTGCAGCATCAGGGTGGCCAGCTGTTCTGCGTTTATCTCCCGGCCCAGCCGGCCGTGGCTGATGTCCGCATTCTGGCAGAACCAGCAGCGCATGTTACATCCGGCGAAAAAGATTGTACCGCTTCCCCGCTGCCCGGTGATGGGAGGCTCTTCCCCGAAATGGGGATTAGCCGAGGAAACCAGGGCTCTCTCCCCTACCCCGCAGAATGCTCTATCCAGCTCATCAACGCGATCTGCGTCACACCTGCGGGGACACAGCCTGCACGACCTCAGTTCCTCTTCCAGACGGCGGGCACGCCTTTGCAGTTCCCCATTGTGGGCCAGTTCCAGATATGCGGGGTAGCTCCCAGCGTTCATCGATAACGACTCCTGACCTGCCGGTTCCTATAAAGACAGGATACTGCGAAACCCTATGAATCCGAAAGCAGGGGGTGAAGGCGTTACAGGAAATGTTGCTGCTGGACCACCTCGCCGGAGTGAGTTTAAGCTGTAGACAGAGTCACTCTGTACGGAGAAAACGATGATGGGTGACGAAGTAACCGGGTTCGAAGGTAAAAGGGTGTGGCTAGCCACCGAGGATTTTCCCCCCCGAGTCGGAGGACTGTCGAGGTGGAGTGAAAACGCCGCCTCTACTCTCACGGCCCTTGGCGCAAAGGTAACCGTACTTGCCAAGAGGGCCGATCCATCGGCCTGCAAGGACCTCCCCTACCGGGTCCTCGGTGTCAGGGGCCGGAATTTCCCAAAGTACCGGCGTTTCCACTTCGCGAGAGCCGGAAGGGCTCTGGCGAAGGAGGAAGGGCTTCCCGACAGGATAGTGACATCGACCTGGTTGGTAGCAGAGGGGTTCACCCGAGGCGCCTTCCCCTGTCCTTTGACGGTGGCGGTTCACGGGCTCGAAGTTCTACGTCCCCTTGGTCGCCGGGCCATCAACCGCCTGAAACGTACACTCGACGAGGCTGACCGGATCGTTACAGCCAGCACTTTTACCGCCGATAAACTGACAGCTCTTTTGCCCGGAACCAGGGCAGTCGCAGGAATCAACGGAGTGGACCTGCAGCTGTTCTCGCCGCAGGGTGAGCTCAGACCAAAGGAATTCCCCATTCAGCTTCTTTCGGTCGGACGTCTGGTACCGCGGAAAGGATTCGACCGAGTAATTGAAGTAATACACGCTGCCAGAGACTCCGGCCTGCCGGCGGGTGTGTGGATCGTCGGCGAGGGACCGCTCGAAGACGACCTCAGAATGCAGTCTGCCGAGCTTGGTGTCGATGAATTCGTGGTCTTTCTCGGCAGCATGGACAACCGCGAGCTGGCAGTGCTCTACCGTTCGGCAGATCTGTTCGTTTCTCCGTGCCAGTCGAACCTGGAAACAGGCGACGTAGAGGGATTCGGGCTCACATTTGCCGAGGCGGCCGCTTGCGGCACTCCATCTTCTGCCCTGGCCGAAGGGGGCGTGACAGACGCGGTTGAGGACGGTGTCTCGGGGATCCTCACGATCCGGGAAGAATTTGTGAGCCGCACTGTTGAACTTCTGCGCGATATCGACCGGATCGATAGGATGGGTATGCAGGCTCGGGAGAGGGCCGAGCGCATTCTGGATATCACGAAAGTCACCAGGAACCTTTTTCCGGACTAGGAGCCTGTCGGAGTTGCTCGCAGGCTTACGCCGGACTCGCGGTCCAAACTACGGACTCTTGTGCGGCGTACAGTAAACATGGAGTATTACGTGAAGACTTTAAAGGACATTTCTAAGAACTCTTTTTTAAACGAAATCCAGCTGAAAGAAATAGAAAATATTATAGTAAAACACGACAATTATAATGATCAGGCCATCAGAGGGGCCATCGACTGGTTCTGCACCGGGCTGGGAATGCCCGAATACTATTTCAAGACCACCCCCATCGATACCATCGCCAGCCATATTGAAGCCATAAAAGCGGCTGAAATTATCGCCGCGACTCAGAAGGAGGGGGTAGTAGAGATCGATATGCGCACTGAGCTGGAGAGTGAAGCTATCTACCTGATAGATGACCGCCATTTCAGGGCGTACGAAATAGAAAGACTGATCGAGGGTAAATACCCCGGCAGCAGGCTCAAGTCATATAGAGCGATCGGTAAAGGTCCGGGTGTGGAGAACCTGAGAATGTACCTGGTCGAGATGCCCCAATTTCCCCAAGAGGATGTTGGCCCTGAAGATACCGATCTACAAAAGATAGCCAGCACTTCTTTACTCAATTCAGCAACCAAAAGAATCTTCCGAAGATACCAGAAATTAATTGATAAGACCCGCGGCTGGGAAAGCCCTCTGATCGAGGTTTCACACAAGAAAGAATCCGGTGAACTACGGGTTTTCGTGATAGCCAACAGCGATTCAAGCTCCCGGTGCTTCTCCAGCATTTCAGACGTGCTGAACTCACACGGTCTGGTCTCAAACAGAAAGTATGTGGAACCGTTCGCCAACGGCAAGACCGTATATGCCGTTTACCTCGATGACATTACAGACGATAAGCTCCTACATGATCTCATAGAGGATATCAGCCTGGTCTACGTCATCCCCGAAAGCCCTATTTCACCACTCTTCAGGGAAGGCAAGCTCAGTGCACAGGAGACCGTCTTCGGGGTTGCAGCCTGTACCTTTGCACACCAGTTCCTGACCGAATACGACGAGGAGTATCTCGAACTGGTCGGGGCGCTGAAGGATGCCCCGGAAATGATCGGCCTCCTCAGAACCTTTAGACGGAGACTTGCCAAGGGTTCCTACGATGAAGGCAGTGTATGGGATGCTCTGGTAAACAACTATGACTATCTTAAAAAATCGTTCCAATGTTTCGACAAGAAATTCAACCCATATCGTGACGATCATGATATTAATACAAGTATTGCTGAATTCCATAAAAACATAGGCATCAACATCACAGTTGAGATCGACAAAAATGTCTTCGAATCGATCCTGCTGTTCATCGAAGTCATTCAGAAAACCAATTTCTATAGAAAAGAGAAGACATCTCTCTCATTCATGCTCAATCCGGAGTTCCTGAACAAGGTAGACTATCCGGAGGTTCCATTTGGAGTATTTCTCGTCATCGGAAGTGAGTTCAGAGGTTTCCATATCAGGTTCAGGGATATTGCCCGGGGCGGCATCCGAATGGTGCGCTCACACAACATCCAGAGTTTCCTGAAGAACTCCGATTCAATCTTTGACGAGAATTACAGCCTGGCCCTCACCCAGCAGCAGAAGAACAAGGATATCCCGGAAGGCGGTTCAAAGGGGACAATCCTTCTCGAGTGGACCTCCCAGGATAAGGCAGAAGCCGCCTTCAAGAAGTATATCGACGGTCTGCTCGATCTGATTCTTCCCGACAGTGATGTGGTGGATCACTCCGGTGACGAGGTCATTCTCTTTCTCGGACCTGACGAAGGAACCGCCGAACTGATGGAATGGACCTCTCTGCGCGCCAGGGCCAGAGGATACCCATACTGGAAAGCCTTCGCGACCGGCAAGCCACTCTCCATGGGAGGCATCCCGCACGACCTGTACGGGATGACCACTAACTCCGTTCATGAATACGTAATGA
>JAGLTZ010000164.1 GCA_023135015.1 Candidatus Latescibacterota bacterium | reverse complement strand
GAGAACAAGCGTCGTCAACAGAATGGCGGTGGTCAGTTTGCCCAGAAAGTTGCTCTCAAGGACTATATCGCGGTTCAGAAAGAGCATGTACGAGATGGTCAGGATTACAAAATCACGCAGCAGGTAAACGGCCACGAACCATACTGGAAGTCCACGGAGAAGCACCAGTATGAGACCGAGGGAGCCTATGAACAGTTTGTCCGCAACGGGATCGATTATTTTCCCTAACTGGCTGATTTCATCGCGCCTGCGTGCGGCAACTCCGTCAAGGTAGTCAGTGATTCCTGCCACCAGTATCAGCCCCAGAGCGAGCAGATCGTAATCGGACCGGTTGACGAGAAGACATGCAAGTACGAAGGGAAGAAGAAACAAGCGTACCATGGATAGAAGGTTGGCAAGCGTGAAAATCCGATTTTTTTCAATCAGCTCCTGACGCCTGTTTTTTCTCTGCTCCGACTCCTGCCACATCTGCCGGGTCTGGTCGATGGCGTGCTTCATGCCCTGGATTCTCCCCCTTTTCTTTCGCCAAGCATTGCTCGAGCATGATCTAGGACCGCTTCGGTCTCGGTCTCACCACTCATCAGCACCGCCAGCGCCTGCGTACGCTCCTCACCATCCACACAACGTATACGAGCCTGTGCAAGTCCGCCATTAATTGTCTTCTCAACCACAAGATGACGCTGGCCTCTCCGCGCGATCTGCGGAAGGTGGGTGATCACCAGCACCTGGTGGTCCCCCGCAAGCAGAGAGAGTTTCTCGGCTACCCTGTCAGCTGTTTTGCCGCCGATGCCGCTGTCGATTTCGTCAAAGACAAGGGTGGAAACCATGGAGGCCGATCCGAAAACGCTCTTGAGCGCCAGCATGACCCGGCTTATCTCACCACCGGAAGCGACCTTCTGAAGCGGCATCAGATTTGCCGCGGGGCTGGTGCGCAGCCGAAATTCCACCCGGTCCATACCGGTGGGGCCTGCGGCATAACGCTTTCCATCCTCCGTTTCCAGCCATCCCTCCGGGTCTTCGCGCGCCTCGACTTCCACCATGAAAGCGGACTCTGACATTGCAAGCTCCTTCAATTCCTCCTCCACCTGCTTCTGCAGTCCCTTTACCGCTTTCCCTCTACGCTTACTCAATCCCATCGCCAACTGCGCCGCTTCACTCCTGAGAGATTCCGTTTCCGCTTCAAGGCCGCTCCTGTCCCGGCGGGCTATGCTTCCCTTCTCCAGCGCCTCCTTCAGCTGGCGTCTTTTCTCGATCAATGCATCCACACTGCCGCCGTATTTCTTTGCCATATAGATCAGGTTGGAGTGGCGCGTGCGTACCTGGTCGAGACGTTCCTGATCAAAATCGAACTCGTCGAGGTACCTCTGGGATGAGTAAACCGCTTCCTGCAGCGCGAGCCGGGAATCATTCAGCAGTTTCAGAATATCTGCTACTTTAGCATCGATAGCTGACAGATCCTCCAGCAGCGCCCCAGGTCTTTCGAGCTGGTCGATGACAGCGGTCTCCCCCTCGGAAAGGGTCTGGATGAGTTCTGCAAACCCGCCCGAGAGCTGTTCGGCTCCCTCCAGAATGCGCAGTTCGCGCTCCAGTTCCTCCTCCTCCCCCTCCTGCGGGTCGAGCGAGTCTATTTCCATTAGCTGGAATTCGTACAGTTCGAGCTTTTCGGTCAGTTCGACCTCCCGGCGCTTCAGCTCATCGAGACGCTCTTTCTCGCATCTGTACTCAGAGAGCTTCTCGGCATATGCTTCGCGATCCGATGTAAGCCCGGCGTAAGCGTCAAGAAGCAGAAGGTGCTGTGACGGATGGAGCAAAGATTGATGATCGTGCTGTCCGTGTAGGTCAACCAGGCTCTCACCGACCTCTTTCAATGCTCCTACCGTAACGGCCGTGTCATTCAGGAATGCACGGCTACGCCCATCGCCCCCGACTTCGCGACGTATGATCAGCAGATCCTCCTCCACTGCGATGCCGTACCTTTCCAGGACATGTCGGCACGGATGATTTTCCAGAATGGCGAATTCTCCCTGGATAAGGGCTTTATCGGTACCGGTCCGAACCTGATCGGTGGAGGCCCGGTCACCGAGAAGGAGCTGTAGGGCGCCGATGAGGATTGATTTGCCGGCGCCGGTCTCACCCGTCAGCACCGTAAGGGCCGGATCGAGTTCGAGCCTGGCATCCTCGATAACTGCGAAATTGCGGACGTGGAGTGCCTGGAGCATAGAACCAATATATACGCTGAACTGTCAGTACACTGCTACCCGTTCCCGTTCACCCACCCTATAGTGGATAGCTTCGCTGACGTGGCCTGCACTTACCCCGGGGCTTCCCTCCAGGTCGGCTATGGTCCATGCTACTTTCAACAACCTGTGATAGGTCCTCGCCGTGAGACTGTAGGTCCGGGCTGCCCGCGACAGAATACGACGCGCTTCATCCTCAAGACGGGGAAGTCTTCTCAGCTGGGAAGGGGTCAGCATCGCGTTAGTGGTGGGCAAGTTCTCCCCCCCTGCCCCCGGCAGACTGCGCAGGCGCCTCTGGGTGCGCTTTCTGGCCCTTGCAACCCGCTCTGCCAGTAGAGCCGACGGTTCCCCCTCACCCCTCTCCAGAGCATCCACTTCAACCGGCGGCACATCGACATGCAGATCGACGCGGTCTAGCAGGGGCCCGGAAATTCTCACCCGGTAACGCCTGATCTGGATGGCGGTGCAGGTACACGGCCTGGTGGGATGCCCCCTGAATCCGCATGGACATGGATTCATTGCCGCTGCAAGCAGGAAGCGCGAAGGGAACGTGTACGTCTGGGCTGAGCGTACCAGCAGGATACGGCCGTCTTCGAGCGGCTGCCGAAGTATCTCCAGAACCCGTGAGGTGAACTCCGGGAGCTCATCCAGGAACAGTACACCATTATGAGCCAGGCTGATCTCACCCGGCCTGGGAACCACACCCCCGCCGGCCAGTGCGGCCGATGTGATCGTATGATGGGGTGCGCGGAAGGGTGGGCGTGTGATCAACGGGGAGGACGGATCCAGATGCCCGGCGACGCTCCATATCTTCGTAGTCTCGAGACTCTCCTCGGGATAGAGCGGTGGGAGAATGGAAGGGAGGCGGCGCGCGAGCATACTCTTGCCCGCGCCGGGTGGACCTATCAAGAGGAAGCTGTGACCTCCAGCAGCGGCAATTTCCATGGCACGTCTGGCCGAATGCTGACCGGCGACATCCCTGAAATCTTCTGCAGCCACCGGCTGCGGGACAGTTGCTGCTTCAGCTGCTCTGTCGGGCCGGGGCAGATCCCCTGTTCCGTTCATGAATTCGGCCACTTCACGCAGCAATCTTGCACACCGTACATCCAGCCCATCAACCAGTGCGGCCTCGGCTGCGTTCCCCTCAGGTACGATCAGGCCCTTGAATCCGCTTCGATGGCATGCCAGGGCCATGGGGAACGCTCCTGGGACCGATCGCAGATCACCGTCCAGGCTCAGCTCACCGGCAAGGGCATAGGTACCGAACCGTCCCTGACCTATGTGCCCGAGTGATCCGAGTATCGCAACAGCCAGTGGCAGGTCGAACCCGCTACCTTCCTTGCGTACGTCGGCCGGCGCCAGGTTCGCGACGATCTTACTCATCGGCAGCATGTATCCGGCGTTTCGGATGGCAGACGAGACCCTAACGCGGCTCTCGCGTACCGCCCCCTCGGCCAATCCCACCATCACAAATGCGGGTAGCCCCTGTGTGATATCCACTTCCACCCTTACAACATAGCCGTCGATCCCCATGACGGACGCCGTGTGAGTTACCGCCATCATGACTTCCTCCCCTCACTCTACCTGCTGTCGGCAGGCCGTTTCCTAAAAGTGTCACTCCATCATCTGCAGGGGGTTTCAGCTATTGGGGGGGCAATCAGAAAAGGGGGACTACAATATTATTATAACCAGAGTACTGACGTCTATTCCATTTGCGATCTCAGTGTTATTGAGGCGGACTCTCCGGATAACCACGTCCCGAATCGGATGACCACCAGTTCCTGAAGTAGCCTGCGAGCTGCAGCAGAAGCGACGGGCGGCTTCGGACCGCCCTGCTTACTGCGGCGTATAATGTACGCTTTTCCTCAGGTAGAGATGCCAGTTCCCCGGCCAGGGAGTTGAACTGGGAGTCGGTCGTGTTGAAGATCACCTGCGCCACACGGTAGTGATTCTCGTGCAGTCTGCCAAGCAGGCTCCTCCAAGACTCATCATAACACCGGAGGGCCTTTGCCGAGGTATCACCCCTGGTTACCTGCCCGGCCAGCACTCCCCCGGCCAGCCAGCCTCCCCGCATCCCGCTCGAGATTCCGGCCCCGCTCAGGGGATTGACCTGGTGGGCGGCATCGCCTGCCAGCACCAGGCCGTCAGCACTGATCAAGGGCAGGGTCACAGAGATGGGAACCCCCCCTGCGAATTCGCCGAGGGAGCCTGCACCCGGAAACCGTTCCTCTATCCAGCGGTCGAGGTAATCTTTCGCGGTAATCTGCACCGGGGCAGCCTGCCTTTTAATGCCCAGCCCCACATTGGCGGTATCCTCTCCTTTTGGGAAGATCCACGCATATCCGGAGGGGGCGATACCTGAGCCGAACACGAGTTCTACGACGTGCTGATCCACCTCCACACCGGAGAGCCTGTACTGGTAGCAGGATTCCATTTCCTCCAGTGGCGTGTGGGTTTTGAGGCCGGCCCAGCGGCCTACTCGTGACTCGATACCGTCTGCACCGACGACTCCTTTAGCATGTACCGTGTGCCTGGCGCCGTCGATGTCTACGGCTACCTCCCAACCGCAGCCATGCTGCTTCATGCTTAGGGCTCGGGAACCGGTCAGCACAACCGCTCCCGCCGAAACCGCCCGCGCCGCAAGCGCCTTGTCAAAGGCTTTTCTATCCAGAACATAGCTGTCGATTTCGTGCATAAGGGTGGCAGTTGCCCCGTCGGGGCTTGTAAAGCGAACACGGCTGATCTTCGCGCTTACAAGTTCGGGCGGTGGAACGCCGATAAAGGCATGGACGGCCCTGGCCGATATTCCTTCGGCGCAGCGAACCTGTGCGCCGATCTCGAGATCCTTCTCGAGCAGAAGGACCGAGCAACCCTCCAGCGCTGCACGCCATGCCGCACACGAACCGGCGGGACCGGCGCCGATGACGACAACATCGTAAAAATCGCTCAATTCGGATTCACGAGCCATCAGGCTGCGCCGGAAAGAACCTGGACTATTGCGCCAGTGGGGCAGGCCTGGGCGCATAGGTCGCACTGAGTACAGTCGTCCAAAAAAGTAACGCCGCTTTCATCGACGGTCACTGCATCGAAGGGACAGACCGCCGTGCATACACCGCAACGGTCGCAACGCTCACCCAGACACTTCACTTCATCACTCCTCCAGGACCTGCTTCCCCAGTTTGTCATCGGGGGGTACGGGGTACTCTCCGCTGTAGCAGGCATGGCACATGGCCCTGTCGACTCCCACGGCACTGAGCATTCCTTCAAGGCTCAGGTAGCCGAGTGAATCCGCCCCGATATATTCCCTGATTTCCTCGACATTTTTATGTGAAGCGATGAGTTCTTCACTGGTGGGAATATCGACCCCGTAATAGCACGGCCACGCCACGGGTGGACATGTGATCCTGACATGCACCTGGGCAGCTCCCGCATCGCGTATCATCCCTATCAGCTTGCGGCTGGTGGTGCCGCGCACGATAGAATCATCGACCACCACCACCCGTTTATCCTTCAACACACCTTCTACAGGATTGAACTTGACCCGCACGTCATGATCCCTGCGCTCCTGGCCGGGCTGTATGAAAGTTCGGCCCACATAGTGGTTGCGAATCAATCCGATCTCGAACCTTATACCCGACTCGCGGGCATACCCCAGGGTTGCAGTGTTGGATGAGTCGGGCACGCTGATTACAATATCCGCCTCCGCCGGGTGCTCCCGTGCCAGGTGTTTGCCCAGCCTGCGGCGCACCTTATCCACCTTTTCACCGTAGATCCGCGAATCGGGACGGGAGAAGTAGACGAACTCAAAGACACATGGAGTTTCACTGCCGGAGATGGGAAGGGTGAGGGACTCCATGTTCCCATTCCTGATGATGAGCATCTCCCCTGCCCTGATGTCGCGCAGATATTCGCCTCCCAGAATATCGAAAGCGCACGATTCACTGGCAATCATCGGTGCACCTTCGTACTCCCCAAGGCAGAGCGGCCTGAAACCGGAGGGATCCCGAACGGCGACAAGTGCTTCCTCGGAGAGCAACAGCAGGCTGTATGCTCCTTTTACCTGCTCCAGGGCCTCCACAATCCTGTCTTCCAGTGCGGTCTTATGTGATCGCGCTGTGAGGTGGAGTATGATCTCCGTGTCCATCGTAGTCTGGAAGATCGAGCCCTCCTGCTCCATCCGCGAGCGCAGGTATGGAGTGTTGGTAAGGTTCCCGTTATGAGCTATCGACAGGGTGCCTGCCCTGTAACTGACCCTGATCGGCTGGGTGTTCAGGAGGGTAAGTGATCCTGTTGTGGAATATCGTGTATGGCCGATAGCGCTGGACCCGGTCAGCTTCTCCAGGAGATGAGGCTGAAAGACGTCATTTACCAGTCCCAACGCCTTGTGGATATGGGTGCGTTCCCCGTCAGAGGTAACGATGCCGGCTGACTCCTGACCCCGGTGTTGAAGAGCGTAAAGGCCGAGATAGGTCAGATAGGCAGCGCTCTCGTGTCCGGCTATCCCGAACAGGGCACAGCTGTGCTGGATCCTCTCCGCCGCCATTTCCACCCTTCTCCTCTATTTAGCACACATCCGGAAATTCTGGATGGGTTATTCTTACTTTGACTTGCCAGAGGCAGATGTATCGTCGTCCGGGGCCGGAATGAAATCCAGCTGCCGCATTGAACGATCCGCCCTCACCACCTGAACCATTATACGGTCACCGAGGCGGAACTGCTGCTTGGTGCGCTTGCCGATGAGACGATACCGCTTTTCCTCATATTGATAGTAATCATTACCAAGGTCGGAAACGTGTATCAAGCCGTCGACGAGCAGGTCCTTGAGTTCAACGAAGAGGCCGAAACCGGTTACTCCCGAAATGAAACCGGGAAAGACCTCTCCGATGTGTTTCTCCATATACGCGATCTGCTTCAATTTGATTGATTCGCGTTCCACCTCCATTGCGGCACGCTCTCTCTCGCTCGACTGCTCGGCGGTAGCCCTCAGCCATCCTTCCAGATGATCGAGGGCCGGGCCGGTGGGCACTTCGTGCCGGTATCGCCGGAGCTGCCGGTGGACCACCAGGTCCGGATAGCGCCGGATCGGCGAAGTGAAATGACAGTAGGCACGGCTGGCTAGTCCGTAATGCCCCATGTTGTCCACGCTGTAGAGCGCCTGCTTCATGTGACGCAACATCACTTTGCCTATAAGAGATTCGACATCCTCTCCTTCTATACGCTGAAGAAGCTTGTTGAGCATCCCGGAAGATATGACTGCCGATTTCGGCAGCGAATGCCCGAGAGAGCGCACGAATTCGCGGAATTCTCTCATCCTCTCCGGATCGGGCTCCTCGTGGATTCTGTAAATAAGGGGAAGATCCAGATTGTCGGCGTATTCGGCCACCGCCTCGTTTGCCAGAATCATGAACTCCTCTATCAGGCTATGGCTTGCCAGCCGCAACCTCTCCCTCACAGCTACGGGAAAGCCCTTTTCATCCAGCACGACTATCGGTTCCGGAAGGTCAAAATCTATGCTGCCCCGATTTGACCGGTTACGTGCGAGCAGACGGGCGACCCGCGCCATTTCACACAGGGTCTCTACCACCTCCCCGGAAGCTATCCCTTCAGGGTCGGTTCCTGTTTCAATTATCTTCTGTGCCTGCTCGTAGTCTAGACGCGCCCTGGATCGAATGACAGTGTCTGCAAGCTCCGTCTCCCGGGGATGCCCCTGCCGGTCAAGCCGGATGAAACATGAAAATGCCAGGCGGTTCCTGTCCGGCTGCAGACTGCACGCATCGCTGGAGAGGGCATGGGGCAGCATCGGGATGACCCTGTCGACCAGGTACACGCTCGTGCCTCGTTCCCACGCTTCCGCATCCAGCCGGGTTTCCTCGGGGACGAAATGGGAGACATCCGCAATGTGCACTCCTACCGTCCAGCCCCCGTCGTCGAGTATCTCGATAGATACCGCGTCGTCGAAATCCTTTGCATCAGACGGGTCTATTGTGAAGACAACTCTGTCCCGCAGGTCGAGACGATGCTCGATCTGGGGCCGAATGGATCGCAATGCGGCCTCTTCGGCCTCCGCCTCTATCTCGACCGGGAATTCCTCGACGAGTCCGGCCTCGCGGACCAGCTCCTCCATCTCAACCTGTGGATCCTCCGTAACCGCAGCTTCCGGATACACTCTGGCACTCCTGCGTGCGGACCGGCTCCGGGCCACATACCCCCTCCCCTTCAAGTGCCTGATGCGACGCTCATCAACCAGCTCCCCTAAAACCGCACGCAGTACACCATATTGTTTTCTATTAATATGGAAGGCCCTGGCGAGATCTCTGAAGCGCATGGGATGTGCGGCCTTCTCGGTCAGATATCGTACTATTTTGTTTTTAAGCATAGACTGAAATAATAGACATACCTGCGACCCTGCCGACTGCTGTGGGGGTGCTGCTGCTTGAGCGGGTTTTGTCTGGGTCGGACAGAACTGGTACGATGCCCGGATGACTGACGAGGAACAATTGGTTAAAAGGTGAGTACTGACAGATCAGATAAGAGGCAGGGCCTGGGAACCTTTGGTGGGGTCTTCACCCCATCACTGCTCACGATCCTCGGCGTCATCATGTACCTGCGCCTGGGATGGGTGGTGGGTAATGTAGGCCTTCTGGCCACCCTTCTGATCGTTACCCTCTCCAGCGCCATCACGTTCCTCACCGCCCTTTCAATTTCAGCCATCGCGACAGACCAGCGCGTCAGGACCGGTGGAGCCTACTATATGATCAGCCGCTCCCTAGGCATCGAAACCGGTGGGGCCATAGGTGTGCCTCTCTACTTTGCCCAGGCCCTGT
>JAGLTZ010000163.1 GCA_023135015.1 Candidatus Latescibacterota bacterium | reverse complement strand
AATCCTCGGATTCTTCGAAATCATGATTTGGTTGCTTGCAATTGGCCAGGTCATGCAGAATCTGACCAATGTTGTGAACTATGTCGCCTACGCACTCGGCTTTGCCATCGGCAACCACATTGGTATTACCCTTGAGCAGAAACTCGCCATGGGTAAGGTTGTAGTCCAAGTGATTACACATCGCGATGCCTCAGAGTTGATCGCCTTCCTGAGAAACGCGGACTTTAGTGTCACCGTGGTCGATGCAGAGGGCTCTCGTGGTCCTGTGCATTTGCTATTTACCGTAATCAGGCGTTCCCAATTGCCTTTCGTGACCAGCCATATAAGACGCTTTAATCCCCGAGCATTCTACTCAGTCGAGGATATCCGCCTCGTTTCTGGGGGTATCTTCTCTGCAACTGATAATCGGTGGCGACCAAGACTCTCTACCCTGATTGGAGCTAGAAAGGCGAAATAAGTGATAGGAGTATAAGGAGGGTTATATGCCGGAACTCAAAGACGGGTGTGTCAAGCCTGCAAGCGGGCCACTGATGCCCGTACCGGAATCGGCTGTTACAGTTATGGGGGCAACGCCATCACAGGAGGTGAGTAAAATGTTAGCACGCGTTGGTGAAGAAGCCATTGATTTTGAGGCCAATGCATTTGTCGCGGGAGAAGGATTCAAGCCAGTCAAGCTCTCAGACTACAAAGGCAAATGGATTGTGCTGTGTTTCTATCCAGGGGATTTCACATTCGTTTGACCAACCGAATTGGCAGCGGTCGCTGCCCTCTACAAGGATTTTCAGGCGTTGGGCGTTGAAGTATTGTCAGTGAGTACAGACAGCCGATTCGTACATAAGATTTGGCAAGAGCAAGAACTCTCTAAGATGGTTGATGGAGGAGTGCCTTTCCCGATGCTTTCGGACGCTGGCGGCAAGATCGGTACAATCTATGGTGTATACAACGATGCAGCTGGTGTTGATATCCGAGGGCGTTTCATCATTGATCCCGACTTTGTGATTCGGGCGATGGAAGTGTTGACTCCGGAAGTGGGACGGAATCCGAATGAGTTGATCCGGCAGATCAAGGCTTTCCAGCACGTGCAAAAGACAGGTGAAGTGACCCCATCGGGGTGGGAGCCAGGAGAAGTAACGCTCACACCTGGCCCGGCGTTGGTGGGCAAGGTATGGGAGGTATGGAAGCCGTAGGCAGCTATGGCGACGGAACCGACCTTCGGACGATCCAACATATCCTCGGCCACTCTGCGCATAGTTTTTTAAGCTGCTGTTCACCTACCCCGGATGCCGAAATCCAGAGCGTCCTCGGGGCAGGACTCGATGCACTCCCCGCAGAGGTGGCAGTCGGCCCGGATCACCTTCTCCTCCAGGATCCCCTCGACGGCAGGGCATGGAGAGGCGTGCACGCAGATCCCGCAGTCGGTGCATTTCTCCCGGTCCAGTCTCACCCGGCTGAGGCTGAACTGCTCCAAGATCCAGGTCGCCAGGCCCATCGGGCAGAGGAAGTAACAGAATGGGCGGTAGTAGAAGGCCGAGACCACGAGGACGAGCACAATGACCACAGTCAGCGTGAGGAGGAGCAGCGCGTTGCCCGGAATGGTCCAGTGGAAGAGTTCGAAGAAGTTGATGTACTCGAAGATCGAGATACCGGCGGTGAGCACGAATATGAAGAAGAGGGCGGTAACACCGATCCGCACCGCGTTCGAGATCCTGAACGGCACCTTCTCTTTCCGGTTCCCCTTCTTCACGAAGGGGAGCCAGTAGATAAACTCCTGGAGAGCTCCACCCGGGCAGGCGGTCCCGCAGTAGGATTTGTTGAATAACAGAGTCACGGCGCCGACGAAGACGAGCATCACCAGGAACGGGTTCCGCATCCCCTGTATGAACGGCTTAGTGGTGGCACAGACCGGGCTCGGATGGACGCTGATGAGGATCCCGCCGAAGATGAGGAACGCCAGGAGCATCAGGGCGATTCTCAGCTGGCGCTTCATCTGACCGACCCATATCAGGACAGTGCCGACGATCACGAAGAGCAGGGTCAGACCGTACTTTGTGGAGAAGAAGAGAGAGTCGAGCGAGGGGCCCCGACCCTGCCCCTGCATGGCATCGGCCGCCAGCAGCGAGACCGGTACGAGGATAAGCAGAAGCGTCAGTAGTGTTTTTATTAGCTGTCTCATTATTCGCGTTCCTGGCCTGGATCCGGATAGGTGACCCGATGATCGCACCTGAAAAAGGCTCCCGGG
>JAGLTZ010000162.1 GCA_023135015.1 Candidatus Latescibacterota bacterium | reverse complement strand
TCGGCATTGGAGATCCTGATGAATATCTATCCAAGATACTTATGCCTTCGCTCCAGCACTGCCATCCTCCTGGGGTTCCTTTTATCCACTGTTCTTCTCTTTCCCCTCCCGGCCTCAGCACAGCAGACCCAGGTTCAGTATCTGGCAGCTCTTTGTGATTCCGGAAGAACCTGCCTCGGCAGAGGTGATTTCGAAAAGGCACGTCAATTCTTTGAAGAAGCCCTTCAGCTCGAGGAAGATTTTCAACCGGCACTGCGCGGTCTGGGGCGGGTGTTTCTGGATATGGAAGCGAATGCAACCCAGGCCCTCCACTATCTGAGGAGAGCAACTGAACTCGTTCCCACCGACCCTGCGGCCCATTACTACAGGGCACTGGCCCACCTGGAGTTGGAGAAATCCGCACCAAAGATGGGGCATATCAGATCCGCGTTGAAGGAACTGGACATGGTACTGGCCCTGGATCCGAGCCATCCAGACGCGAATTACAGAAAGGGTCTGGTTCTCTTCGAAAAAACCAGGGAATTCGAAGAGGCGGAGGCAGCTATTCGCCGACAGATTGGCGCCAACCCGGCACATAACGAAGCCAGGATGCTCCTGCTGAAGATCGAGATGGATCGGGGACTGTGGAATCAGGCTATCAATACGGCAGAGGAGATTGTGGGCAGGGACCCCGAAGATGCCGAGGCCTATCCCTACCTGGCCGGAGCGTACTGGAAGGCAAACAGGCTCGAAGAGGCCATGGGCACCTTCGAGCGGTATTTCTCAGTGGCAGAGGAAAAGGAGCGCAGTCTCTATCTGGACCTGGGATTGTTGCTGACACCATCCGAGCAGGAAGAGTTCCAGAACCTGGACAGTCAGGGCCGCCGGGCTTTCTGGGCACACTACTGGCGCACCCGCGACCCGAATCTGAAGACCGACGTCAACGAACGCCTGCTCGAACACTACATCCGCATCGCATACGCCCGCCTGGAGTTCGGTGAGAATATCTGGCCGTGGGACCAGCGCGGTGACTTCTATGTACGGTATGGAGAACCGGACTACCGGAGCGGGCCCGGCATGCCTGTAGCCTGGATGATGATCGACGATGATCCGGTATGGATAAAGAATAAACGCGACTTCCAGGAAGAGGTGGGGATGTCCTCGCAGTTCATCGAGCACAGCACCTTCGACAACCCGTTCTGGGACCCTCCTCCCGGCGTCGAGAAACATGTCGTCGTCGCCCTCGCCGATTCCATCCGTCTGGAGGATCCGTCGCTCACATATCAGGAGCTATGGGACATGGCCAGTGCTGAGGCTGAAAAACGGGCCCTGCGTGGTTCCATATCGGCTACAAACGAGCGATGGGTTTACGAATCCCGCGGCATCGACCTGGAGTTCGAGGATTTCACCCACAATGGGAACTATGACGTCTATGGTGTGCGCAGCCGGGCTCTTGTGGAACATATGGAAGAGAAGGTTCCAACCATAAGCGAGGAAGAAGAAAAGATCGATCTGATCGATCCGATGGATTCGGTGATAACATTCAAGGGAGAGAACGGCAAAACCGTAGTCGAATACGCCTTCGCACTGCTGCCCGATGAATTCGGCGCCTTCAGAAGCGCGACCGGTTCATATGCAATTCTTCACGTGGAGGTGAACCTTTACACCGACTCGTGGGAGCTGGTTGCTGAGGCCGGCCAGCAGGCACGAAGGCTGAGAACGGTTCCACAGATCCAGATCAGGGGGATCCCCCTCTTCGTCGATGCCACGCGAATGGAGGTAGACCCGGGGGAATATCTACTTACTACTATGTTGCTCGATCCCGAAACGGGAAAGAGGTCGACTGCGGAGGAAGTGGTGGAGCTGCCCGATTACTCCGGTGATCAGCTCATGGTGAGCAACATCCTTCCCGCCGCCAGGATCACCCAGGTGGAACCGGGACGTGAAGGGACCTTCATCAGGGGCGACCTCGAGGTTCTGCCTCTGCCCGGTCGGGCCCTGCAGGTCGACCAGCCACTGTTCATCTACTACGAGATCTATAACCTGGCAAAGGATGAGTTCGGCGCCACCGACTACCAGATCGACTACTCGGTAGCCGAGGCTCCGCAGGAGATGGCCCTGGCAACGAGGCTATTTCAGGGGCTGCGCAGCCTGGTCGGTGCAGGCAGGAAAAGGGCCGTCATCACCAGCAGCGTCTCCGGCAGCGGCATATCAAATGATGTGCGTTCATTCCTCGAGATCGACCTGAGCGGGCTGCCGCCGCAGACTTACGAGATTGAACTCAGAATTACTGACCTCCTCAAGGGCAGTACAGCCACCAGCTACTTGCTGCTGCGGACATTACCTGCGCCGAAGTAGTTTATTTCAGACTGTACAAATGCCACAACAATAAGACTGTTAATTGAGACGGGGCATGGACCAGCCCCTGCCGCGGATATTGCTCAGAGTCAACCCGGCGATCAAGGCCACCGCACATCCCAGGGGTACCAGCCAGACCCAGAAGAGGTTGGCGAACAGAACAAGCGCTCCTGCGCCCACAACCCCGCTGGCCATGGCGCCTACGGCGGCTTTGGG
>JAGLTZ010000161.1 GCA_023135015.1 Candidatus Latescibacterota bacterium | reverse complement strand
GCCTGCCGGATGCCAGCGCAAGCCGCAGCCGGAGCGTTTCTCCGACAGGCTCCTAGCAGCGAACCGGGTCGATCGGCCGGCTCTGCATAGCCACAGATACCCTTATATTGTTCGATCCGGCTTGTTGAAGCGCGTTCTCCGCGACCGAGCGGGCCAGCCTTCTCTGGTTGTTTGTTTGAGAAAGGTGGGCCAGAACCAGATGGACCGTTTCAGGTCCCATGATCCTGGAGAGGGCGCCGGCCGCGTGGTCGTTACTCAGGTGGCCTCTGGGTGAGTCGATCCTCTGTTTCGTCACCTGCGGGTAGGGACCTTCCCACAGCATTGTGCGGTCGTGGTTAGACTCAAGGACTATGACCGCACACCCTGCCAGCCTCCTTTCTACAGTTCTGCTCATGTGCCCCAGATCGGTAGTGTAACCGATGCGTATTCCTTCCGCCTCCAGGATGAATCCGACAGGGTCGGCAGCGTCATGGGGTACCGGGAAACCTGTAACCCGGAAATCGCCCGCGGTAAACGGTCTGCTGTTTTTAAAGGTCTCGGCTGCTACCTGATTGCCTAACATATGACTTGCGGCATGAAGTGTCGCTTCGTTCGCGAACAGCAGCATCGGGTTTCTCTTATTGAAGACGCGCAGTCCGCATATGTGGTCGGCGTGGTTGTGAGTCAGCAGGATCGCCTCAATCGACCTCGGATTTTGCCCAACGCTCTCAAGCCTCAGGGACAGCTGTCTGGCCGAGAGACCGGCGTCGATGAGGATAGCAGAGCGTTCGGTGCGGATCAGGGTACTGTTCCCCTTCGATCCCGAACCAAGCATTACCAATTCGACCATTAACGTGCCCGGTTTTGGGTGAACCGATCGCGACTGGTTTTTAGAGATTAGTCAGGCTGTGAGACAATTCGAAATGAAAATGATACGAGAGCCTCTACCTCTGGCGGGCTGTGGATACGGAGATCCTGCTCGGCTCCTGATTTATCATATGTGTTTTTTATGTGGAAGCTGGCTGAGGGGTATTTAGTTTCCGGATGGGAACTAGCTATAGACCGAAGGCTGTAGATATATTGAAGGCTCTGATGCTCAACCAGGAGATGGCCCACGAGCATGGATGACGCCGATCGCGCAGCCCGTAAACTATCAGCCCTCCTGGATCTCGGGTTGACACCTGTCGACGTCTCTCCCGTAACCTGCGAAGCCATAAAAGTCGGCAGAAGACGATACAAGGTCATTTCCGCCAGGCCGGCCATGGGCACCCTTGTTTCGATTGCGATAGTCCACTCTTCCAGGGACAGGGCAGAAGAGGCTGTCGGCCTGGTTTTTGAGGAGATCGACCGGCTGATAGGGATACTGAGCCGGCACGATGAGTCAACCGCACTGGCATATCTGAACAGGGAGGGATTCCTTGATGGTATGCCTTCAGAATTGAGTCAGGTAGTTACGAGGGCTTTCCACTACCATGCTATCAGCCAGGGAACCTTCGATGTTTCGGTCAAACCTGTTGTAGATTTGCTGGAAAAAAGCGTGGAGGATGAAGAGGGGAGAGGGCCGACCGAAGAAGAAATTAAAGAGGCGCTCGAGCTTACAGGTACGGGCCACATCGAGCTGACAGAACACACGATCGGTTTCAGGAAACCGGGCATGGGCATTACCCTGGACGGTATCGCCAAGGGCTACATCGTGGACAGGGCTGCTGATATTCTCAGGCGGCACAGGATCAGGCACTTCCTGATAAATGCCGGAGGAGATATCAGGACCGCCGGAACCAGAGATGACCGGAAACCCTGGACCGTGGCTGTTCAAGATCCCACGAAGAGCGGTGAGTTTCCCGACATTATACATCTGTCGAATCGAGCCGTGGCGACCTCCGGGGGATACGAGATCTACTTCGACCCGGAGATGAAATTTCACCATATCGTCGATTCAGAGACGGGACTGTCGCCCGACCTCAATGCCAGTGTGTCCGTCGTTGCCCCCACTACGATGGCGGCGGATGCACTGGCTACGACTCTCTTTCTGATGGAGCCGGAGAAGGGGATCGAGCTGATAGATTCTCTGCAGGGCTGCGAATCGTTGATCGTGGACAGGGCCGGAAGACAGGCGAAGACGAGGGGGTGGAAGAGCGCATCGCGATAATCCTCCTTTCGTAGCCGCAGGGAGCATTGACTCGAAAATCGGATTGGCGGTAGGATGGCGCCTAAGCCATACCGAGATCGCGGAAAAGGACCGTTTCAGAACAGGAACAAACATAAGGCAGGAAATTGATGGAAGAAGCCGCAAGACTCGATCATCTGGGCCCGTTGGAATATAGGAAGATGCAGCTGACAGCTCTGGTAATCCTCAGAGTGTTGATCGGCTGGCATTTCCTTTACGAAGGATTTGTCAAAGTGATCAACCCGTACTGGTCTGCGGGGGGATACCTCTCGGAATCGAAGTGGATATTCCGGGGTTTTTTCCACTGGATCGCAGACACCCCTGCTCTGTTGTCGATAGTGGATTTCGTGAATGAGTGGGGGTTGATACTGGTTGGGTTGGGCCTGATACTGGGGTTGTTCACCCGCCCTGTAACGATTGCGGGAATGATTCTGGTGTTCATGTACTGGCTTTGCAATCCACCTTTTATCGGCTACACGTATTCGATGCCTCCCGAAGGCAGCTATATAATCGTCAATAAAACCCTGATAGAGGCAGCCGCATTATTTGTGCTCGTACTGTTCCCGACAGGGAAACAGTTCGGGCTGGACAGATTACTTTTTCTGACGAAGAAAACGTCGTAAAGACCTTCTGACATTGTTTGCACTTGTGGAGGAATGATGATGGATCAGGAAGAGAGCAGAAATTTCGACGAACCGGCAGGTACCGAATCGGCAAGCCCCCCAGCAGATACAACTGGAAAGATCGAGCGCCGTGATCTCCTAAAAGCGCTGACCGGGATTCCCATAGTCGGTGTGCTGTTCTGGAGAGCATTCAGGAAGAAGGGCATCGACGATTTCAGAAGGAGGGAGATCCTATCGGAACTGGGCGATATAGGAGGCGCGCCGGCGATCATCCCCCAGATGAGGCATACCGCCGGCGAGAAGATCCGGCTGGGAATCATCGGCTTCGGCGGCGAGGGGGAGTGGCTCACCAGGTGCG
>JAGLTZ010000160.1 GCA_023135015.1 Candidatus Latescibacterota bacterium | reverse complement strand
TTCCGGCAGCGGTATGAACGGGGTATTCCAAAGGGCAACCTGAAAAAGGCAGGCAAGCGGAAGAAGACCGGTACAAGGATTACTTTCAAACCCGATCCGGAGATCTTCCAGGAAACTGAGTTCCACTATGATATTCTGACACACAGGATGCGCGAGCTCGCGTTCCTTAACGCTGGACTGAAGATAGATCTGGTCGACGAGAGAAAGGGGAAGGAGAAGGAGACCACATTTCGCTATTCAGGCGGGCTCATAGATTTCGTCCGCTACCTGAATGAGAACCGCCAGACGCTCCACCCCAAGCCGATTTACATGATAGACGAGCGCGAGAACGTCAGGGTCGAAGTCGCTCTTCAATATCACGACGGCTATCAGGAAGATCTGTACAGCTTTGTAAATACGATAAACACACTGGAGGGGGGCACTCACCTGACCGGATTCCGCTCGGCGCTGACCCGAACGATCAATAACTACTCCCATAACAACAACATGATGAAGAATGGCGCGAAGTACACACTTACCGGCGATGACTGCCGGGAGGGACTCACGGCCATCATCAGCATCCAGGTGCCCGATCCTCAGTTTGAGGGGCAGACCAAGACGAAGCTGGGTAACAGCGAGGTCAGGGGAATCGTGGAGTCGGTCCTCGGAGAGAAGCTGGCCGCCTTTTTTGAGGAAACGCCGTCATATGCACGGCAGATAGTCTCGAAGGTGGATGCGGCGGCACGTGCCAGGGATGCCGCAAGGAAGGCGAGAGAGCTTGTCCGCAGAAAGACGGTCCTCGAGTCGGGCACCCTGCCTGGCAAGCTGGCAGACTGCTCCATACGGGATCCCGAGAGCTCAGAACTCTACCTTGTCGAAGGAGACTCAGCCGGAGGCAGCGCCAAGGCGGGACGCGACCGAAGTTTCCAGGCGATACTTCCGCTGAAAGGAAAGATACTGAACGTCGAGAAGGCGCGGCTGGAAAGGATTCTGGCCAACGAAGAGATCCGGACCATCATTACGGCCATAGGCACAGGTATAGAGGATGAGTTCGATCTAGAGAAAGCAAGGTACGGCAAGATCATTCTCATGACCGATGCCGATGTGGATGGTGCGCACATAAGAACCCTTCTCCTCACACTATTCTTCCGCTACATGAAGCCTCTTATTCGCAACGGGCAGGTCTACATCGCCCAGCCCCCGCTCTACCTGGTAAAGAACGGCAAGGAAGAGATTTACGCTTACAACGAAGGGGAGCGAGACGCGGCTCTAAAGCGCCTGGGAAAGAAAGGTTCCACCGTCCAGCGCTACAAAGGCCTGGGGGAGATGAATGCCGACCAGCTGTGGTCCACCACGATGGACCCCGATAAACGTACCCTGCTTCAGGTTACCCTGGAGGACGCCCATGAGGCCGACAGGATCTTTTCTCTGCTTATGGGCGATTTGGTGGAGCCGCGCCGGAACTTTATCGAGAAAAACGCCAAGTACGTAAAAAACCTGGATGTGTGACTAAGTATGGCAACACTGCACAGACAGAGAATCGTGCCCGTTAACATCGAGGAGGAGATGAAGGCCTCCTACATCGACTACTCGATGTCTGTGATCGTAGCGCGGGCGCTACCCGATGTGCGCGATGGCCTCAAGCCGGTCCATCGCCGGATCCTTTACGGGATGAGAGAACTTGGCCTCCACCCGAACCGCGCCCACCGCAAAAGTGCAAGACTGGTCGGGGATGTGCTCGGAAAGTACCATCCCCACGGTGACTCAGCGATCTACGACAGCTTAGTTCGCATGGCTCAGAACTTCTCGCTGCGCTACCCGCTGATTGACGGGCAGGGGAACTTCGGCAGTATAGACGGGGATTCGGCCGCAGCAATGCGGTACACGGAATGCCGGATGGCAAAAATCGCGGGGGAGATGCTTCAGGACCTCGATAAAGGCACGGTAGGCTGGGTCCCCAATTTTGATGAAACTCTTCAGGAGCCGCAGGTTCTACCCACCAAACTGCCCAACCTTCTGGTCAACGGCGCCTCCGGGATTGCGGTCGGAATGGCTACGAACATTCCTCCGCATAACCTGACCGAAGTGGTGAACGGTCTGGTTCATCTGGCGGAAAATCCGGACGTTGAAATCGAGGAACTGATGGAGTTTATCACCGGCCCCGATTTCCCGACCGGAGGGATAATCTACGGCAGGCAGGGTATTATCAGCGCCTTCAAGACCGGCCGCGGCAAGGTGATAGTCCGAGCCCGTGTCCACATCGAGGAGGTGAAGGACCGCGAAAGGATCGTTATCACCGAAATTCCCTACCAGGTTAACAAATCCAACCTTCTGGAGAAGATCGCAGATCTAGTGAGGGAGAAGAAGGTGGAGGGGATCTCCGATCTGAGGGATGAGTCGGACCGTGAGGGCATGAGGATCGTGCTGGAGGTCAAAAGGGATGCCCCGGCCGAGGTAATCGTGAACATGCTCTATAAGAACACCCAGCTTCAGACCACCTTCGGTGTGATCAACCTGGCGCTTGTGGATGGGCAGCCCAAAGAGCTCAATCTGAAGGAAACCCTGCAGGCATTTCTCGACTTCCGCCACTATGTGGTGGAGAGGCGTACCCGGTACGAGCTGGCCCAGGCCGAGGCCAGGGCCCATATCCTGGAGGGACTCAGGATATGTGTAGACAACATCGATGAGATCATAGCCCTTATAAAAAAGGCGAAGGATCCCGAAGCTGCGAAGAAGCAGCTGAAGAAGCAGTTCGAGCTGTCAGATGAGCAGGCGCAGGCCATCCTGGATATGCGGCTTGCCAGGCTGACAGGCCTGGAGAGAATGAAGATCGAGGAGGAGTATCGGGAAATTATTGAAAAGATCGCCCACTACAGGGAAGTACTGGCCAACCGGGGCCTTCGCATGGCGATAGTCAAGGAGGAGCTGCTGGAGCTCCTGGAGAAATACGGGGATGACAGGCGGACCGAGATTCTGGAGGATGCTGGGGAATTCAGCATGGAGGACCTGATTGCGGAAGAGGACATGGTCATCACGATTTCACACCAGGGTTACACCAAACGTATCCCTGTCTCGACTTACAGGAGCCAGGGCCGGGGTGGGAAGGGTATCAGGGGAATGGGGACGAAAGAAGAGGATTTCGTTGAACACCTCTTCGTAGCCTCGACACACTCGTACATCCTTTTCTTCACAGACCGCGGTAAGTGCTACTGGCTCAAAGTCTACGACATACCCCAGGGGGGACGCCTCGCCAAGGGACGACCGCTCATCAACCTGATCCAGGTGGAGAAGAAGGAGACTGTCAGGGCAATGGTGCCGGTCCGGACTTTCGAAGAGGGCAGGTTCGTGATATTCGGCACCGGGCGTGGTCTCGTGAAGAAGACCCCGCTCACCGGCTACAGCAATCCGCGCCGGGATGGCATTATAGCAATCGATATAAACGGGGGTGATGAGCTGATTGAGGCTCAGCTCACCGATGGCACCTGTGACGTTATACTCGGCACGAAAAAGGGAATGGCTATACGTTTCCACGAAGACGATGTGCGTCCGATGGGGAGGGATACAAGGGGTGTAAAGGGGATAACCCTGGCGAAGGAGGGTGACGGGGTCGTCGGGATGGTCATCGTACGGCGTGAGGGTTACATACTGACGGTGGCCGAGCTCGGCTACGGCAAACGCACAAAGATCAGCGACTATCCGGTGCAACGCAGGGGAGGGAAGGGTGTGATTACCATGAAGAGCTGTGAACGCAATGGGGACGTACTGATGCTGCAGGAAGTTGTTGACACCGACGAGCTTATGCTGATCACCAGGAACGGCTTGATCATCCGTCAGGCCGCCGGGAAGGTTTCCGTTATTGGTAGGAATACCCAGGGGGTGAGGTTGATGAATATGGGCGATGGGGACAAGGTAGTGGACGTAGCCCGCGTCGCCGAAAAGGACCAGACAGAGATTGACTCTGCTGGTGCGGTGGATATAGCTGAGGAAACCCCGGAATCAGGAGGAGAAGAGACAACCGACACTTCCGGGAAAGCGGACAGGACTGGGGTGGCGCACAAGGCGAAAACGGCAAGTAAGGCTACGACGACTGGAAAGGCTACGACGACGGGTAGGGCCAAGACTACCGGCAAGAAAAAAACCTCCACTAGGTCGAAATCAGCGGGCAGCAAGAAAACGGCTGGGAAGAAGAAGGCGACAAGCCGGTCGCAGAAGGGCCGGGCCGGCCGCTGATGAGCGGTGCCCCCGATATGCCCTGACGAACATGGGAAAATAGTTCGTTGGGGTTGTTGACACTTTTGTGGACTCTTCGGCCCTTTACGGCGTAATATATTACTACACAAGCAGTTACAACCTTCGAGATACTAACAAATGATGTGGATAATTCCTCCTGAGGAGTGGATAAGGAGTTATTAAAAGCATCAGATTGGTGAAAAGGGGTGAAATGGAAGGATATTGTGTGTAATATTGACACGATAAACATCAACATCATGTTGCAGAATGACTACAAACGGGGTGAAACCAGACGCATTCTCTGTCCGTAACATGCTTATAAAGCAACACTTGTTCCCGGTTGGCACGGAGTGTGCTTGCATCTATGGATAGGTGGCATGCTGGAATGCACGCCTGAATTATCGGGCGCATGAAGTGTCCCAGATGCGGGCAAGGAGTCATTCAATGAAGAGCATACGCTGGGCGGTTCCAATCCTGATTTATACGGTTGCCGCTACCGGCACGTCGGTGAAGGCAGCGCCAGGTAACGGCGAGAGCAAACTTGTGGGTTATTGGAGTACGCCGGTGGTGCAGGAAGGACCACGCCGGGTGAGGGGTGATTACAGAATAGAGAGGGGCGAGGTGGTCCGCAGAGACCTGATAGTTGAGGGCGGCACCTTGACGGTTGATGGCGAGGTCCGCGGCTGGGTAGTGGTCACCCACGGCGACGCATTTATTCGAGGTACGGTTCAGGGGCTCGTGGTAGTTCTCTACGGCGACGTGATGGTCCTTGATAGCGGGCTTGTACAGGGAGACGCGGTCAGTGTTGAGGGGGATGTGATAATGAGGGGGTCCGGTGTGGTCACCGGCAGCAAGTGGACCACAACAAGGCAGGGTCTGGAGCGGCAGGGCCGTGACGTGGACTGGGCACGTGTGGTGCGTCAGTCAGGAGTCCTGGGCAGGGAGGAGGAGTTGGAACGCGAGTGGCCGCGAAGGGAGCGGGACTGGGATGTCGATTGGGATGACAGGTGGAATTACCGTCGGTTGACAGCCTATGAATTCGCATACACTGGCGACTTCCCGCTTGGATGGGTCTGCTACAACCGGGTTGATGG
>JAGLTZ010000016.1 GCA_023135015.1 Candidatus Latescibacterota bacterium | reverse complement strand
CACAAGGATCCCTTCATGCATATTGGGGTGGGAGCGCAGATGCACGTAGCACGGGCTGTCGCGAAGATCAAGGAGAACACCAGTCTGATGCTGGAAGGGCGGTACAAGGTGTCGTATATGGATGGGGACGTTTCCGGCCGCAGGCTCCTTATGAGTGAACTCCTGCTCACTGCATATCTGGCGATCAAGTAGCATCAAATCCGCCCCCCGAAGAGCCAGGTGGTGATTTCGGTGGAAAAGAATTCGTCCGCGAGAACCGGGCTGGTGTTGAAGTGCCTGCTTGCGGGGGGACTCCTCTTGGGTGCCGTGGGCGCATGCGACCATGGGTTAGGTCCTGTAGGTCGGGGCTCGACGGGTCTGCAGGGGCGAGTCACGCTGATCGGGGATTGGCCCCCCGATACCGGAATAGTGGCTGTTGCTCTCTTTAAGCAAAAACCCACCACATCAGAAAGCGACCTTCCGGTTGTTTACAAGCAGGCTCCAGCCGACAGTGCGTGGTTCGACTACCTCTGGGAGTTCTCGACAGGCGGCAGTTTCGGATACCTGTTAGTAGCTTGGCTCAAAGAAGGTGATAGACTGTTTGACCTGGACGCGTGGGTAGAGCTGGGTTTCTATGCAGTCCCCGGGTCACCTGACGAGCCGGGGGAGGTTCTTATCACGCCCGGTGAGGTCCGAAGGATAGACCTGACGGGATATTTCTCTAAGGTACCGTCTCCCGCTGGTGTCCCGCACTCCTCTAGGTTTGAGCCATGAGGCTTCTCATCCTCTTGCTCCTTATACAGGTGGGGCCTGCCTTTGACCAATCGGGTACCGGTACGATCGCGGGAACTGTCTCCGATGCAGAGACCCATCTACCCCTTCCCGCCGCCAACATCATCGTCGAGGGTACGGTCCTCGGTGCCATGTCTGACAGGGAGGGGGAGTACAGGATCCTAAATATGCCTGAGGGTGTGCACAGGATCCGCTTTTCTGTGGTGGGCTACAGACACGAAGTTCGGGAGGTCACCGTCCGGGCCGGTGAGACTGTCAGGGTCGATGTTGAACTGAAACAGACCCCCCTGGCCTTGCCCGATGTGGTGGTTACCGCCGCTAGGAAGCAGCAGCAGATTGAAGAAGCCTCGGCATCGGTTTTTGTTGTAAGCGCCGAGCAGCTTCAGGCCCGCGCCGCACCACGCCTCGACGTGGTCCTGCCATTGGTGCCCGGAGTGACGATGGTGGGCGACCAGCTAGGTATCCGTGGCTCCACCGGCTACAACCGGGGAGCCGGGGGGCGTGTACTGGTCCTTCTTGATGGGGTTCCCGCCCTGGGTGGTGACTCGGGCAACGTACGCTGGGATACACTGCCCGCCGAAGTGATTGATAGGGTGGAGGTGGTAAAGGGGGCAGCCAGTGCCCTCTACGGCTCATCCGCCATGGGTGGTGTGGTGAATGTATTGACACGCTCGGCACACAGCGGGTCTTCCACCTACGCCCGCTTCAGGGCAGGAACGTGGGATAAGCCTTATTACGCGACTTACCGCATCCCCGGGAGGGAAAGCTCATATACACGGGGTGGGGAGGCGACCGTCGTGCGCCCTATCGGCAAGCTTGGTCTTCTGGCCTCCGGCGGTTATGAGTATACCGACGGCTATCGCGAGAATGGGTGGGGACGATATGGCCACCTGCTCCTCAAAATCGAGGGGTCCGAAGGTACGCGGGACCGCTGGAATGCCGTTGCAACGCTCGCCCGCAACGATTACGGCCATTTCATCGAATGGAGGGATGTGGACCACCCGTATGCGGTGGATGTAATCGCCAGGGGGGACTGGCTCCGCTCCGACAAGTTGATGGTAACTTCTACCTGGCGGCGCCTGCTGGGCAGGGCCGCCTACCTGCAGCTCCAGCCCCACTTTTTCGGTGTGAAATGGAAGCACTTCTTCCACGACAGCGACAATAGGGCCACCGTGCTGCGTACAGCTCTGGATGCGCAGGCGGTGACAGCGACCGGTGTGGGGACCGTTACTTTGGGGGGGATGATGGGCACTACCGGCGTGGATGCCACCATGTTCGGTGAGCACCGGGTGTGGGAGGGGGCGCTATATCTCCAGGATGAGACCGGTCTGACAAAAAGAGTGCGTATGAGTGTAGGTGGGCGATTGGACGTTCACTCCACCGATGCCACTCCTACACGCATCGTATTCAGTCCGAGAGCGGCGTTGATACATACGCCTGTGGAGGGAATCGTCCTGCGCATATCGGCCGGAAGGGGATTTCGGGCTCCCAGCGTCGCCGAGATGTTCACCTCTATGGCTACCACCGGTTTCC
>JAGLTZ010000159.1 GCA_023135015.1 Candidatus Latescibacterota bacterium | reverse complement strand
AGACGGGTAAGGTCGTCCGTGAGCAGCTGGACGCGGGTGTTCAGGTTTTCCGACTTGTTGTTGAGTACCCCGACCTGCTCCTCTGTCTGCGTGATCTTCAGACCCATCTGCTCGAGGTCGCGGCGCAGCGCTTCAATTTCCTGTGCCTGCTGGCCGCTATTCTCGGCCAGCTGCTCCAGTCGTTCCTGCATTGCCTGGACCGCCATCGAGTTCTCGTCGAGACCCTGCTGCAGGCTGGAAGCGCACCCCGCCGTCGTTGCGGCGGCGAGCACGATCGGTGCCAACATCGAGAATTGTCGACGCATATGAATTCCTCCCTGTTTCCGCCCTGGTAACTTCACTCGTTCTCGTCCGGAAACTCCGGACAGGAACGAGGGAAGTCGGGTTTATCGTTGCGGCGGCAGGAACCAGCGTTCGGCTCCGGTGATTCCGATCTGTATACGCCAGAAGCCCTCGGTCGCACCTCCCGCATCCGCTGAGGTGCGCCCGCCGAAGACCAGAGCCAGATCCATCCAGGCCCTGCCCTCACGGCCTATCGGCTGGGCGGTTCCCAGCGTACCGTACCACTGCGAGATACGTCCGCCGCCTAGATCTGGTGCGTAAATTGTTCCCCACCGCAGGCCTGCCCGTATGGGGATTGTATCCCAGAACGTGACCTGCTCATCCGGGGGTCGTGCCTGCCGCTCTATGCCGATTCCTACATCCCAATCCGCTGAAAAGCCGCTGAAGTCAGTGGCACCCGCACCGGCACCGCCCACCAATGCAGGTTCCTCCACCCACTCCATCTTGTTCCAGGCGGCCTGCCGGTAATCGGCATAGAGGGCCCACATATCATTCAGGAGCCAGCCCATCCCCACGAGGAGAGTCCCCCCCATCCGGGCTTCTCCTTCGCTTGTATCCGCCTCCGCATCAGTAGTCACATAGATATGTTTTACATCCATAGATCCTCTGGTGCCGACGGCAGCCCCCAAACGGATCCGTGGTGTGGGAGTAAGTTGCAGGCCCAATTTCCACCGGCTCCCCAGATGCTGTCGCTGCAGGCGGTCCGAGGTATCGGCGTAACCTGCAGGTTCGAAGTCGACGCTCCACTCCTGCTTCACCGAACCGAACAGAATATCCGCCTCGAGGCCCACTGCGGCTACCCCCGAAGGCAGTTTCCATGCGACACCGACGGCGCCCTGACTCAACCCACCAGTGCCCCTGTAGTCGAATCTGACCGGTACCCCGTCGAGTGCTTCACCACTTTTATGGATTTCGAACTCGCTGGTTGTATGACTCTGCAGGCCGCCCCCGATCGCAACCCCACCACCCAGCGGCAGAACCAGCCCCACCATACGCGGCCCGCTCTGCCACAGGCTGCCCTCGCCGTCCGGGTACGATCCGGAGAGATGGCCCAACTCCCACGTAAAGCTGTAGAGCACCCTTTCGGCCTGGGCCATGAGCGCCGGATTCAGCAACCCGACCGTGGCCGGCTCCCTTCCCCACGGCGCCACCGCTGCCAGACCCCCGAGCGCCAGCATGCGCGGTGAGGAGAGAGGCCGCACCTCCCCGAACCACTTCAGGCCGAAAGCGGTCTGTGCCGATACACCGGCAGGAACGAGCGCTCCTGCCACAATCAGCCCCGAAAGCAACACAACTCCTTTGGCGGAACGGAGGAAGCGCAAGGGGGGAGTGCTCACGGCGTCACCCCCGATGGAAGCGAGTAAATGATCTCCAGCCTTGCCAGATCTCGGGACTGGGCCGTGCTGTCCCACAGCACAATCATCCCTATACCGCTGCCCTCTCCTACTGCGACCACCATCAGCTCCAGCTGCGGCAGTTCCTTCGGCAAGTGGACAGCCACCGCGCGTGTTACAACAAAGCTAGCCGTGCTGTCCGACAGGGTCACATTAGCAATGAGGCTGGTTGTTCCATGCGTCATAGTCTCTGTTACCGGCAGGTTCCACGGCTCTGATGAGAGGGGGAGAGCCGCGACTACAGATATCTCTTCCGTGACTCCTTCACCCATTCTCACACCCAGCCTGAGCACGGCCCTGTTTACGGTGATACCGGCCGGAATCTGAGAGACATCAAAGGTAAGCAGTGTCCTGTATGGTGAGCCCCGCCCGACCCATAGCTCATCCGCCGCTGGAATAGGGCTGAAACTCACCATCGAGAGGTCCATGTTCGGCTCCAGGCTCTCATCCCTTACATCCCCGCCTGTAGGGTGCACGTAATCGAACCTGAGCTGCGGCCGGAAGCCCGACCGCGTCCTGGACGCGTCGGCTGAATCGAGATGCAGGAAAAAAGGCGCCCCGGTATCGGCAACCAGCGCCACCCCGAGGGCTGCCTGGCCGGCATCTTCAGCCCAGCTCTGCACTAGATCAACAGGAAGGGAGAAAACGATAGTATCAGCAGTGGCGCTAAGCGGGATGTCTCTCTGGTCGAGTACCTCTTCCAGGTCCAGGATCGAATTGAGACTTTCGAGTTCATCGCCACCCCAGGTGGAATCCCATGTCGAGGTAACACGGTAGAGGTTAAGAGTGATCGTGTCGGTGGAATCGCCGGAAGCATCAGCCCTGATGCCGTGCATTACCAGGCGTGACGTCTGTATCTGCGCTCCCTCGGGGAAACCTGAGAACCGGAGGAGGGCAGCTGCCCGATAATCTCCGAATTCCCCTACAAAGAGAAGGGGGGATTTCTCAAGTGAGAGATCGACGGCCCAGGTTGTATCGGAGCCTGTCACGACCAGCGTATCTGTCAGGATCGAGCTCGGCCCGCGGCCTGTATACTCGTATCCAGCAGGGTTGTCAGCGTTGATGCTGCATCCCGCAGTCAAGACTATCAGAAGGGCCGTGAAAGCCCTCCACCTGCGCCAGAGGCCATGATATTTAATAAATTTTTTCAATATCCCTTTTGCCTTGCCCTCTCCGGCTCTATTCCTCACACTCAAGATCGCCGGGGGATCGGCCCATGAGAAAGGCCGTTTGTATTGTGTAGGATGAGGGTCGGCCTCAGTCCCTGAATGCATCGCCGTGACCCGTAAACGATCGACACCCCCCGGGTGTTCCACAGCTTACGGCAGCGATGATAAAATGGGACGGGCGCCTTTAAAAGCCCTTAAAATTTCACAGAAGAAGCGCCGCCTTTCTCCTGCCGCCATCCCCTGGAGTTTTCAACAGAGATGCCTTCCGCCGGCCTCTCAGGTGGAAGGCATTTCTTTACACGTAATCATCTGCAGCATTCCGGCATGTACTATCGGGGTGGAGGGACCTCTTCTATGAGTCCGGGAAGAAGCTCCTCGACATCCTTCTCCATGTTCTCCAGCATCCACTGTGCCTCTTCGGCCCATGCACCGTTTGAGTCCTCCTCCAGCAGCTCGGTGAACCAGCGGCGCGCCTCGGCGTACTGGCGGAGCTCTTCCGCGAAGGTGAATCCGATCGTAAAGCGGGCTTCGCTCGCAAGTCGCAGCGGCGGATCTTTCTCGAGGAATTCCTCCAGGCCCTTAATCAACTGCTCGGGCCCCTGTGAGGAAGCGCTGAGGGCGATATCCAGCTCCCCCTGCCAGTCCTTCCTCCCACAGGCGGATGCCAACAGCAGCCCCATTACAGCAAGCGTGAGGCCGACCCGGCTAACTGTGGAGAACGACCTGTTCATTTACGTCCCGCTCCCCTTCCCTTCTGATGAATCAGCCCTATCCTTCGCGGAGGAACCGGAATCCTTTCCGGTGGAACTGCTCTTCGCAGTTGTGGTGGTGGCCGTCTGCTCAGCCTTCTCCGCCTTGCGGTACGATTCGCTGCGGTAATCGGTCTGGTAAAAACCGGAACCCTTGAAGAGGAAGCCAGCGCCGCTGCCTATCAGACGGCGCACTTCTCCGCCGCAGATCTTACACGCGGTCAGCGGCGCTTCGGTCATCGACTGGAACTCTTCGAACCGGTGACCGTTATCGAGGCACTCGTATTCGTAGGTGGGCATTAGGGTCTGGGCTGCCTGCTTTGATCCCTGAGGCTGAGTTGGTAGTCATGCCATGCCAGCCTGGCCTCCTGGAGCTTATCCAGACGGTCCTCAGTTACGATGAGGAGATGGAGTTGACCGGTGGATGAAATGGAGTAGTCCTGTCCGGCGTTTGCCGTGCCGATCATGAACGGAGCATCGGTGGTCGGATCTATGAAGCAGGTGCTGTCGGGAAGAACGGTCAGCAGCGAATCTCTCTCCATAGTGAATAAGCCGTGGGTGGCGTAGTACTCCTCCTGGGCCAGCGCCAGTCGCTCGGCCCTCTCCGTGGCCAGTGCCTGCAGCTCCTCAACTCCCTGGTTGAGCAGGTAGGGAACCACAAGTGCGCCGATGATGCCCGCAGTCACGATGACGAGCAGCACCTGAATGTAGTTGACTCCGGTCTGAGAAGTGAGACGACGCATCCTCGACTCCTTGAGTGTCAGTACTACCCGGCGTCTCCGAACACTGTGTCGGACTGCCGGTTCAACATTTCAATATTATCAGACGAACAAATATAGCAGGGGCGCGAAAGACTGCCAGCTTCTTTCCTCCGCGCCCCTCATTACCGACGTTCGAGCGGCAGAAAGTGTTCAGCGCACGTGAACTGTTACGGTAAGGTACCGGCTGCTCTCCGAAAGCCTGTGGTCATAAAATCTGATCATAACATAACTGCCCGACTCGAGTTCATCGAGTACCCGCTCGTATCTCCTCACATTTGAGACCGGTTCCCCGTCCACCTCAACTATCACCGATCCACGTACGATTCCTGCGTCGGCTGCTGGACTATATATTTCTACGTTGACCACCAGAACGCCATCTCCGTCAAACTCGATCTCGCGGGCCTGATCGCGTTCCAGCCCGGCAACTTCGAGACCCAGCTTGTCGCTCTCCCGCTCTCTTCTTTCCAGGGCGGGGCGGGTATTATCTTCGGGCCTCTCCTGCAGGGTGACCGTAACCGTCCTCTTACTACCCTCCCTGCGGCTGCTGCCACCCCGGTAGATTTCCATCTCTACCTTTGTGCCAGGTTTCTTCGTGCTGATAATGGTCTGGAGCTGGCCGCCGGTGTCAATCTGGACTCCATCAACCCTCAGTATGATATCGCCCCGTTCTATGCCCGCCTCATCGGCCGAACCACCGGGAGTCACATTGTTGATCAACGCACCAATCGGCGGGTTGTCGGGCAGGCTGCGGGCACTGGCCTCACGGGCATCGATTACATGGAACTCGATTCCCAGCCACGATCGCTTCACTTTGCCGTATTCGATAAGATCTCTGGCAACAGTGCGGGCAAGGTTTATGGGTATGGCGAAGCCGTAGCCTGCGTAGAGCCCTGTCGTGCTGGCTATCGCGGTGTTTATCCCGACCACGCGGCTGCTGAGGTCGACCAGCGGGCCGCCGGAATTGCCCCTGTTGATGGCGGCGTCGGTCTGGATGAAATC
>JAGLTZ010000158.1 GCA_023135015.1 Candidatus Latescibacterota bacterium | reverse complement strand
GGTCGACATCGAGCATGCGGATGCCCGAAACACCTTCGATGGTGTCGGTGATATCTTTAATAACCGCGGTGTCCCGACCCTCGGAAAAGTTGGGAACACACTCGATAATTCGTTCCATGGTTCAATTTCCTCAGAGGCCCACTTGATTCTGACCGTTCAATGATGGTAAAGGCGGGCGGATAAGGCAATCATATGACATCTTGAATCTGACCTGGTTGATAGGATACGTTCTGTAATTGATGTCCCCATCCTCCCCTCAGACGGAGATCTCGGTTATGTCTCAGACAATCAGAATCCTCGGTGCCGCCCTCATTTCTCTTCATATCGCAGTTGTTTCCTCACCCGCGGGCGCACAGGTCAACCCTGAGTTATTCTCAAGTATGGAGGCCCGCAGCATCGGCCCGGCCGGGATGAGCGGCCGCGTCGGGGCCATTGATGCCGTAGCCTCCGACCCAACCATTATCTATGTGGGAACGGCGACAGGAGGGCTATGGAAGTCGGTGGATGGCGCAAATACGTGGAAGCCGATCTTCGACGACATGCCGGTTTCCAGTTTCGGTGCAGTCAAGATCAACCAGACCTATCCCGAAATAGTCTGGGTAGGCACTGGCGAGGACAACGTCCGCAACAGCTGTGGCGTTGGAAACGGTGTCTACCGCTCCCTCGACGGTGGGGCAACGTGGATGCACCTGGGGCTGGAAAATACCGAACACATCTCCCGTATCGTGCTTCATCCCACCGATCCGGAGATAGCTTACGTATCCGCATTGGGTGCGCTCTGGGGGGAGAACCCCGAAAGAGGAGTCTTCAAGACCACAGATGGCGGCAAGACCTGGGAAAAGATCCTCTATGTTGACGAGAGGACCGGTGGGGCCGATATGGTTGTGGATCCCCGCAATCCGAACAAGATCTTCGTCGCCATGTGGGAGCACCGGCGCTGGCCGTGGTTCTTCAAGTCCGGCGGACCCGGCAGCGGCTTGTATGTCACTCATGACGGGGGAGTGACCTGGAAGAAGTACGGTGCCGATGAAGGCTTCCCCGCGGAGGAACTGGGCCGGATCGGGATCGCAATCGCACCCTCGAATCCCGATGTTGTCTATGCTCTTGTGGAGGCTGCGCGGAGCCTGCTGGTGCGATCTGATGACGGCGGACGGAGCTGGCAGAGTGTGAATGACGAACCGGGCATTCACAACCGGCCCTTCTACTATTCAGAGGTCTGTGTGGACCCGGAGAACCATAACCGGATCTACCTTCTCCATTCTCTGGTGACGTACAGCGAGGACGGGGGCAAGACATTCGGCACACTTCTGCCCTATGCCATAGTACACCCCGACCACCACGCCATCTGGATCAATCCCAACGACGGCCGTCATATCATCGAGGGTAACGATGGCGGAGTGGCCATAACCTACGACCGGGGCGAGAACTGGCGATTTGTTGATAACCTCCCGCTGGCCCAGTACTACCACATCAATGTGGATAATGAAATCCCGTACAACGTGTACGGAGGAATGCAGGACAACGGTTCCTGGCGGGGGCCCAGCCGGGTATGGGAGAATGGCGGAATCAGGAATTACCACTGGATCGAGGTGGGTTTCGGGGACGGTTTTTCCACAGTACCCGATCCGGTCGATGCAACAATCGGATATGCAATGAGCCAGCAGGGCTACCTTATCCGGTGGGACATCAAGACGGGAGAGAGGAAGGATATCCGTCCTGCCGGTCCGGATGACGACCCGCTGCGGTTCCACTGGAATGCCGGGTTCGCCGTGGACCCGTTCGAGCCGGCGACAATCTACTTCGGAAGCCAGTACCTCCACAAGAGCACCGACCGGGGGGAGAGCTGGACCGAGATCAGCCCCGACCTTACCACAGACTATCCAGAGAAGCAGAAGTATGGTGAGAGTGGAGGGCTGACATACGATGTAACGGGCGCGGAGAATCACACTACGATTATCTCTGTAGCCCCCAGCCAGGTGGAGAAGGGGGTAATCTGGGTAGGCACCGACGACGGCAACGTCCAGCTCACCCGGGACGGGGGCGCCAGCTGGACGAACGTTGTCGGGAACATCAGGGGAGTACCGGAGGCCACATGGGTGCCGCATATCGAGCCCTCCCGCTTCGATGCGGTGACAGCCTTCATCGTCTTCGATAACCACCGCCGCTCCGATTGGAACACCTACGTCTTCAAGACCACCAACTACGGCCGGAGCTGGAAGTCGCTGGCTACCGGCGATATCGAGGGATTCGTGCACACGATCGTGCAGGATACGGTAAGCGAGGACCTGCTCTTCCTCGGCACGGAGTTCGGGCTATTCGTCAGCCTGGATGGGGGCGAGAGCTGGTTCAAGTGGACTCACGGGTTTCCAACAGTGCCTGTACGGGGTCTGGCGGTGCAACCGAGGGATGGTGATCTGGTGATAGGTACCCACGGTCGTTCGGCCTACATATTGGATGACATCCGCCCGCTGAGGGAACTGAACAGTGAGATTATAAATAGTACGGTACACCTCTTTGGGATACTCGATGCCTACCAACACACGGTAAAGCAGGTGGACGGCTATCATTTCCCAGGCCATGCGATGTTCACAGGGAAGAACCGCCAATACGGTGCGCTCATAAGCTTCTGGGCCAACCCCCCCGAGGACGTTGAAAATGCCACCATTGAAATCAGCGATTCATCAGGTGTGGTGATGAGGGAGATAGAAACTGCCGTGAAGAAAGGTCTCAACCGTACCGTCTGGGAACTTCAGCGGGAAGCGCAGGGAGAAATCGAATCAGGTCCTTTCGGTGGCCCACCCCTTGGGCCGGAAGTGCTGCCCGGGACCTATACAGTGACCGTTACGCTTGGAGATGAATCATCGCAGGGTACCGTTCAGGTTCACGCAGATCCTCGTAAAGAAATCCCGATGGCGGAGATGCGGCAGAAGGAGGAAGCGTTGCTCCGGATGGAGGCATTGTCGGCCGAGGTGAACGAGGCCATTAACATGTTTGGGATGATCGAGAATGATGTAGATGCGGTGTTAAAGCGGCTGGATGAGCTCTCTGACGATGAGAAAGCCACAATGGGAATCGTAGAGGAGATGGAAGAGGAGCTGAGAGAGGCGGCGAAGAGACTAAAAGATGAGATAAAGGCGCTCCGGGTCACATTAGTGGGCGACGACTCTGTGCAGGGGTATTACCGGTCGGAATCCGTGAGTCGCGCGATCTATGCCGCCATGGGCTCATTGGGCAGCACCTGGGATGCACCTACACCGGACGGTCGGACCTTGATGAGGCGGGCCCACGAGTCGATGTCTGAAGCCGCCGGGAAATACAACCAGCTGGTGGGCACTTCGCTCCCTGCCTTCAGAGAAAAGGTTGAAGCCGTGGGCCTTACCTGGGCCGCGGTTCCGGCGAAGCTGGAGATACCGCCACAATAGAGAGTGTAAGGGAGATTTGGTGAGGGAGCTGTTCTGTGGTGGATACGGGTTAACGGATTAAGTGGCTGAGATTCCTCAGCAGATAGAACGCCTGCGGGACCTGGTGGACGACTGGAGTGCCTTTACCGAAGCGCTCCACAGGCCCCTTCCTACAGACCTGCGCTGGAACCCGTTCGCCGTCACCCGGGAGCGATTTGAGGAGATGCTCTCCCACCAGGGGCTGAAGTGGACCCGCATGCCGGTAAGCCCCGATCTTTACAGGGTGGAAGGGCTTACCGGTCCCGGCCTCACTTGGGCGTTTCACATGGGCTGGTACCAGCCGCAGGGATTCACTTCGACCCTTCCCCCCATCATCCTGGATCCGCAGCCCGGGTCCAATGTCCTCGACCTGTGTGCTTCCCCGGGCGGAAAGACCAGTCAGCTCTCTGCCCAGATGATGGGGCACGGGGTTCTGGTGGCAAACGACATTAACTACAACCGCATATCCATCCTGGCGGCGAATGTGGAGCGGCTGGGCGTGCCTAACGTGCTCATCTGCAGTTACCGTGGCCAGAACTTCCCCGAGCGTTTCCGATTCGACCACGTGTTGGTGGATGCGCCCTGTACGGGGGAGGGCACCTTCCGGGTCGAGGGAGGGCGCTACCGGGAGGATGACCCTGATGCGCGCGGGTTCATGAGCCGTACCCAACTGGGCATTCTGGGCAAGGCGCTTCGCGTTGTGCGTCCCGGAGGGACCGTACTCTACTCAACATGTACGTATGCACCGGAGGAGGATGAGGCGGTGGTGGCGACGGTGATCGAAGAATCAGAAGTGGGGGTGGAAGTAGTCGAGCTGCCGGAAGATCTGCCGGGCAGTCCGGGCATCGACATGTGGGAAGGCAGGACCTTTCCCCGGGAACTGAGCCGGACCCGGCGTTTCTGGCCCCATCACACAAATTCTTGGGGGTTCTACTGTGCTCTCCTGTGCCGGCTCAGCTGAATTGAGAGCTGTCCAGGAGGTTCTGGTTGAACGCTTCGGCGTCCCCGCCCGCGTCATGGAGGAGTGGATGATTTTCTCGACGGGTTCGGTCCTGTGGGGCCTGCGCGATGCACCCGACCTGGATGCGGCCCTCGGCGCCCTCAGGATAGAGCGGACCGGCCTGCCCCTTCTTCGCAGGGTCGGAGAGCGGTGGAAACCTACAACCGTAGCCCTGCAGGTGCTGGGTCCCCACGTTTCAAAATCTCTTGTGGAATTGACCCGGGAAGAACTGGATCAACTGCTTTCAGAAGCTGCACTGCGCGGTACGAGGGAGGGGGTGGATCAGGGATATGTCGCGCTGTCGGGGCCTGATGGTGTAGTCGGATGTGGGCTCTATCTGGATCCTCGGGCCGAGGAGGGGAAGGAAGAGGGCCTGCTCTGCTCCCAGTTCCCCAAGGCCCGCTGGAAAGGTTTCAGCCGCTACCTGCAAGAGGAGCATTAGAGGGTCAATATCTAGGACATCATGTAAAGTGGCTGGGTCTGCGGCGTTACTGGTGATATATAAACGGTGTACTTAGTACACCGTTCTTAGCAATAATCCCTCTGTCAGCAGGAGGCTCAAGACATGAGACGACTCCTTCCCGGATTCATTCTGGTTTGTTTTCTGGCGGCACCCGTGCTGGGCCAGGAACAGGAGAGGCGCCCGATCGAGGCCGATGACTACTACAGTGTCAAAAGGGTGGGAAGTACCGAGCTTTCCCCCGACGGCCGCTACCTGCTTTACACGGTCCAGACTGTAAGGCGCGCCCAGAACGATCGTCTCACCGAGGTTTGGTGGGCCGAC
>JAGLTZ010000157.1 GCA_023135015.1 Candidatus Latescibacterota bacterium | reverse complement strand
TTTGCTACGTGACATGACACTAGCCTGTTCCGCGGTGGCATGCAATTCATCCCAACCAGGACCCTCTCCAGCAAATTGAAGCTCTTTGGCGACCCATAATAGAGCACAATCGTTCCAGGCGATCGAAAATAGGTTCTACAAGCAGGGGAAATGGCTACCATATATCACGTGCCAAATAGCCGTCCCCCAGGAGCGTTTCTCCGACAGGCTCCTAGAGGGAGCTGTGACTTGAGTCAGGAGGTGAGCGAAGTGGCAAGTGAGTATCCGCAGTGCGCGAAGTGCGGGATCGACCACGATGAAAGGGCCTGCCGCGTTCCCGGCGGGAAGGCGCCCGCCTTTTGTCCGACGGTCGGGATGGTGCCCGCCGTAGAGCGCGCTCTCGCGAAGTACCGGGACCCGGAGATACGCGAGTTTGCGCGGCAGGCATCGATACAGGAGGCGGAGGGATATATGCACCGCGACGTGAAGCCGCTGGTGCGGCACCCGGTTAAACCGCGTCTGCAGGAGATCTGCGAGTTCGCACAGCGGATGGGGTACCGGCGCCTCGGGGTGGCCTACTGCTCCGGCCTCTTCTCAGAGGGCGCCGCCCTCGGAAAGGTGCTTGAAAAACATGGTTTCGAGGTGGTCTCCGTGGTATGCAAGGCGGGGTGCATACCCAAGGAAGAGATCGGGATCGGGGAAGAAGAGAAAATCAGGATAGGTGAGTTCGAGAGCATGTGCAGCCCGATCGCGCAGGCGGAGATCCTGAACGAGGCGGGGACCGAACTGAATGTGGTTATGGGACTCTGCGTGGGGCACGACTCGCTTTTTTTCCAGCACTCGAAAGCGCCGGTAACGGTCTTTGCGGTGAAGGACCGTGTCCTCGGACACAATCCGCTGGCGGCGCTCTATACGATAGGTTCCTATTACGAACGGTTAGTGAAGACCTAGACGCCGGCGCAGGCTTCCCGGGCAATGCGCTTAATAGTTTTCTCCTTTTTGTGTCCTTCGGTCTCGAATCCGGGAACCGAAAGGGAAGCTAATCCGATGGAGTCACTTTCTCCTGAAGGGAGGCAATAAGTTCATCGGTGTCAGTTATTCCCTTGCTCTGGGCCAATTCTTCTAGCGTACCCCAATACGCCTCACCGCATACCATGCAGACGACACCTTCGTGCATAAGTGGGCCAATCAGCTCTGGGTAGGCTTCAACCAGGTCCTCTACGAGAATATCTTTAGTCAGTGGTGGGCGTTTTCCCATCGTGTCTTACTCCTGGCTGTTACATTTGGACGGTGACAGGATATGAATATACAATGAGGATCGCCTTCGCCCTCGGAGTTGTTCCGAAATCCCTACAGGGAGCCCTCAGATGAGAATGCCACGAACAGCCATCCTTCTGTTGACCACGGCCGCCCTCCTGGTGGCCGGCGGCTGTACAGGCCGCAGCAGGGAGTACAATGATCCCTATACCGGCCCGTATCTCAACAAGGTCGCCTTCCCGATCGGTGCGATCGGAGCGGGTATGGTGTGCCTGGAAGGCACGGGAGCGATATCGCACGTCTCTGTACGGAATAGGCCGCAGGTGTTCAATGAACCCCACCTGTACGCTGCTCTATGCGTCAAGGGTGAGGAGAACATTGCGAAGGTGCTGGAGGGCCCCGTCCCTTCCTGGAGGATCTTCGGGAGTCCCGGGACGGGTAGAGGTGCTGCCGGATCAAGCTTCGGCCTGCCCCGGTTCCGTCAGGCCACCTTCCTGGCCCGGTTCCCGTTCGGCACAGTGACACTCGAGGATGATACCGTGCCGCTGAGGGTGAGTCTCACCGGCTGGAGCCCCTTCATACCTGGCGATGCCGACAACTCGAGCCTTCCAGTGGGCGCCATCGAATACACTTTCAAGAACCGGACAGGTAGCCCCCTCGAGGCGGTCTTCTCCTTCAACAGCAAGAACTTCATGGCTGTCGGCGGACATGGGAACTCGATTGCAGCGACAGAAAACGGGTTCGTGCTCCAGCAGGAAGGATCGGATAGCGCCCCTCACAACGAGGGTTCGTTCGCGTTCTTCGTCCACGGTGAGAGGACGATCG
>JAGLTZ010000156.1 GCA_023135015.1 Candidatus Latescibacterota bacterium | reverse complement strand
CTGAGGAGGGCCCAAGCCCTGGTGCCTCTCTTTTTGTACCATTCTCCATCGGACCGCGTGAGGAGAAAACGATCAGACTCCTCTTCGCGTGGTATGTGCCGTCGACGGATCTGCGGTACGGGAGGGATCCGGCGAATGGCTCCGGCAGCGGGGCATACATCGAAGATCCCCTTAGCACCTATGTACCCTGGTACGCGGGCAGGTTCTCCGGGATCGAGGAAGTCGCCGCCTACTGGAGGGAACACTATGAGGAGTTGCGCTCGAAGACCCGTCTCTTCACTGACACTTTCTACGACACGACCCTCCCGGACGAGGTCGTGGAGGCAGTCGCGGCCAACCTCACGATCCTGAAGTCACCCACCGTGCTAAGGCAGACCGACGGCCGCCTCTGGTGCTGGGAAGGATGCTCCGACGAGAGTGGGAGCTGTGCCGGTTCCTGCACCCATGTCTGGAACTACGCGCAGGCGATCTCCCACCTCTTCCCCGCACTGGAACGGAGCCTGCGCGAGACCGAGTTCTATGAAAGCCAGAACAGCGAGGGGCACCAGCAGTTCCGTTCCGCGCTGCCCATCCGTCCGATAGCCCACACTTACCATGCGGCATCCGACGGCCAGCTGGGCGGTATCATGAAGGTGTACCGGGAGTGGCGGATCTCCGGCGACACAGCATGGCTCCGGCGGTTCTGGCCCTCTGTGAAGATGAGCCTGGAGTACTGCATCAGGACGTGGGACCCCCGTGGAATGGGTGTCCTCGAAGAACCACATCACAACACCTATGACATTGAGTTCTGGGGTCCCGACGGCATGTGTACGAGCTTCTATTTGGGGGCACTCACGGCGGCGGCCGAGATGGGCGGGGCGCTCGGCGAGGATGTGGCAGGTTACCGTAACTTGATAGAGAAGGGGCGGGAATACCTCGAGACGGAGCTGTTTGACGGTGAGTACTTCTTCCAGAAAGTACAGTGGGAGGGGCTCGACGCCCGGTTCCATCCGCTCTCGGCCACCGCCAGTGGCAGCGGATACCAGGAGGCCTCCGCACGGCTGAACAGCGAGGGGCCGAAGTACCAGTACGGCACCGGATGCCTTTCAGACGTGGTCCTCGGGTTCTGGCTGGCCCGTATGTGCGGCCTGGACGAGATCGCGGACCCGGAAAAGGTGAGGAGCACCCTGCGGTCGATCCACCGGTACAACCTCAGGCACGACCTGACAGATCACGCCAACCCGCAGCGTCCCGCCTTCGCGGTCGGCACCGACGGGGGGCTCCTGCTCTGCAGCTGGCCGAAGGGAGGGGCGCTCACCCTCCCCTTCGTCTACAGCAACGAGGTGTGGACGGGGATCGAGTACCAGGTGGCTTCGCATCTGATGCTGGAGGGATTGGTGGAGGAGGGCTTGGAAATAGTCCGCCTCTGCCGTGATCGTTACGACGGCACGATCCGCAACCCGTTCAACGAGTATGAATGCGGCCACTGGTACGCGCGGGCGATGTCGAGCTACGGCCTGATCCAGGGGCTTACCGGCGTGAGGTACGACGCGGTCGAGAAGACCCTCTACATCGACTCACGGATCGGGGACGACTTCAGGAGCTTCCTCTCTACAGCCTCCGGATTCGGGACTGTGGGCCTGCGGAACGGCCGGCCCTTTGTGGAGATGAAGATGGGAGAGCTCAAAGTCGAGCGGGTGGTCGTCTCTGGACAGGAGAGGGATCTATCCGGTCTGCAATAGCACTTCCTTGTGGCTCACATTCCTGGTTCTGAGCAATCTGGACCGGACAGCAGCCTGAGTACCCGGCGCACCCACACATAGGCCAGGACGCCTGCAACGAGGCTGGCGGTCGCCGCGGCGGTGAAGATCCCCACCAGCCCAAACAGAGCGGAACCCAGTAATGCCAGCGGTATATAGAGGACGAACATCTGTATGAGCACGATGGAGGCTGCGTGGAGCGGTTTATTCAGCATGTTCAGGGTCACGTTGGAAAGCATCAGCACGCCCTGCATGCCGTAGCCAATCGGTACCAGCCGCAGATAAAGTACTGTAGTTCCCACGACCTCCGGGTCTTTGCTGAACACAGAGGCGATCGGTTGTGCAGCCAGGGCGATCAGGGAGAGCATGCCCAGACCCCACACGAAGGCGAACCTGTGGCTGTGCCTCAATGCCATCCACACGCGGCCGATCTTCCGGGCTCCATAGTTCTGTCCCACGAAGGGGCCCAGCGCCGACCCGAGTGCGAATATCACACCCAGCGCGAACGGGTCGATGCGTGTGGAGACACCCAGGGCGGCTACGGCCGGCGGCCCGTACCCTGCCACCATACGGGTGATGATACCGATGGCCAGAGGGATGATCATGTTCGTGCCTGCCGAGGGGAGGCCGATATAGAGCACGTTCCTCCATGAATCCAGCACCTGCTTCAGCCTCGGCCGGATCAGGGTGATCATGTGCTCCCGCCTGATGAGTACCCAGAGGGAGACGACCATGGTCGTGGCCCGGGCGGTGACAGTAGCTATCGCGGCACCTTCGAGTTCGAGGCGCGGAAAGGGACCTATCCCGAATATCAGGAGTGGGTCCAGGATCGCGTTTACCGTGACCGCGACCAGCATGATGAGACTGGGGGTTCTGGTGTCCCCGGTGGCACGGATCGCGCTGTTGCCGACCATGGGAATGACAACGAAGATCACCCCAGGGTACCAGATACTGATGTATTTCTTGACGAGGGGGAGGATCTCGCCGGTGGCTCCCAGGGCACGGAAGACCGGGTTGATCGTGAGCAGCCCGATGGACGCCAGAATGCCTACAAGAAGAAGCGCGAGCCCCAGGCTGTCTGTGGTGAGCCTGCGTACTCTGTTGTGATCACCCGAGCCGATGGCACGCGAGATGACAGCTGTGGCGCCCATTCCAATTCCCATCGTCAGGCTGTTGATTATGAAGATGACAGGGAATGTGAAGCTCATAGCGGCGAGCTCGCTGGTGCCAAGCCGTCCGACGAAGAAGGTGTCGGTGAGGTTGAAGGCGATCATGGACAGGATCCCCACGATCATCGGGATCGTCATCCGGACAAGGATCCTGTCTATCGGCCCTTCTATCAATTGGGCGTTGTTTACCATAGAGTCACTCAATCAACATATGTGGATGTTTCTTCCGGATGGGCACTATCTAATCATTTAATACGACTGAATCCCATAAAATCGATGAACGCATCCATTGATTGGAGGAAGTTCTGTGTTCTTGTCACCGCGGTGAACAGATATACATTTACGTGCAGTCCGTATACGTTTCATCACTAAGTGCACCGATCCGTAACTACGGTGATGTATCGAGAGCGCCGAGGCGTGCGGCCGGCAAGGCACGAGGA
>JAGLTZ010000155.1 GCA_023135015.1 Candidatus Latescibacterota bacterium | reverse complement strand
CGCTGCGTTCACTGAAAGGGAGCAAGAGGGGGAGGCCGACGAAGAATTGGTCGAGTCGGTGGATAAGGAAGAGGTCCCGCACTACGTGATGAGGCGTATAGAGCAGCTGTTCCAGGAAGTTGCCAGAGATAGGGATGAGGCTCCCCAGCTCAAGGAAGAACTGGATCGCTGGGGTCTATACGAGCTTTACGAGGACCGTTTCCTCGACCTTTTCCGGAACCGGGGCGATCAGAGCGACTGATTCCCGCCGTCAGGCAAGCTCCAACAGGAATGCCTTGAGCAGTTTCCAGGTTTTTTCCACTGAAGATATCTGCACCTTCTCGCCCGGTGCATGCGGACTGCTGATCTCCGGCCCGAAGCTCAGCATGTCCATCCCAGGGAACTTCTCCCCGATGATCCCGCACTCCAGCCCCGCGTGTATCGCCTTTACCTCCGGCTCGCGGCCGAAAGTCTCCTGGAAGACTCTCTTTCCCGTATTCAGCAGCGGTGAATCCGGGTCCGGGGTCCAGCCGGGATAGCCTCCCGGGTCCTCCACGTTGGCGCCTGCCAGTTCGAATCCCGCACGGATCTGATCGATCGTGGCCCGCAGTGCGGGCATTACGCTGGAACGCGTGCTGGTCGTTATATCGATTACTTCCTCTTCCATCTTGATTACCGCGACGTTGTTGCTGGTTTCCACAAGTCCCGCTACTTCCCGGCTCATCGCCAGCACGCCGTGCGGGGCCGCGAGCAGGGCACTTACCAATCTGCCGGTGAGATCGGCTGTAAATACCTGGTCGCCTACCTCCGCCTCGTTGACTTCGATGACGAGGTCTGGGTCGATGATGCCGAACTCCCCGTCGAACTCTTCCTTCTGCGCTGCCGCTACTTCTTTCAGCTTCTCTAGAGAGCCCTCGGCCGCCCTCAGGTCCGCGAACGCCTCCCTCGGGATGGCGTTGTGCTTGGAGCCGCCCTCAACGGAGGCTATCTCGAATTCGATGCCCGCCTCTTTGGCGGCCTTGAGCAGACGGAAGAGCAGCTTTACTGCGTTAGCGCGGTTCTCGTGGATGTCCACACCTGAGTGACCGCCGCGCAGGCCGCGAACAAGAAGTTGGATCTGCTCGGGGAGTTTCGATGACTGCCGCTCGATATTGAAAGTGATGTGCAGGTCGTTGCCGCCCGCACATCCGATATAGAAGGCACCATCTTCCTCGGTATCCAGGTTGAGGAGCCGCCGCCCGTTCAGGAGACTGTCATCCAGCTCGGTGGCACCGGTCAGACCGGTCTCCTCGTCGACGGTGAAGAGGAGTTCCAGGGGCGGGTGGACGCAATCGGGATCGGTAGCCGCCGCCAGGGCCAGCGAAACCCCAACGCCGTTGTCCGAGCCGAGCGTGGTGCCCTGTGCCAGGACCCAGTCTCCATCCCTGACCACCTCGATAGGGTCGACTAAGAAGTCATGCTCTACGTCGCGGTTCTTCTCCGGGACCATGTCCACATGGCCCTGCAGGACCACCGTCTCGGCTTCTTCATGGCCCTGTGTGGCCGGGACGCGCACCACCAGGTTACCCACCTGATCTTCATCGGCTTCAAGACCGTGCTCTGAAGCCCACTCCTTCAACCATGCCTGGATCTTCTCTTCATGCTTGGAGGGGCGGGGGATCTTGCGGATCTCGTCAAAGTAGCCCCAGACTATGCGCGGTTCTAGGTCGGTCAGAGGACTGCTCATTTATCAGCTCCGGAGAATGGTTGCAGGTTATCAGATGACGCCGGTCGTAAGTTCACAATGAAACGGAGGATATGCAAGCATCTACATTTGAACGGACTAGTCCGTGGCCTCGGGCCACCGTCCGGGGATTTCCCTTCCGCACGTCGGGCAGAGGGAACCGTTCAGCTTGTATGCGAGGATGCGGAAGCCGTGGCGCTTGATCAGCAGCTCGCCGCAGTCGGGGCAGCTGGTGTTCTCATCCTTACCTACCAACCCGGGCAGGTTGCCCGCGTATACGAAATGAAGCCCCGCCTCCCTGCCGATCTCGGCGGCCCTGCGCAGTGTGGACACGGGTGTTGGCCCGGGTTCGGCCATCTTGTACTCGGGATGATATGCGGTCACATGCCAGGGGATTCCGGGCGAGACCCCTGCCAGGAAAGCCGCTATCTCCTTCAGCTCCTCGTCAGAGTCGTTGATGCCTGGTAGAAGCAGGGTGACGACCTCCACCCATTTACCGAGCCCAACCAGCCGTTCGATGGTATCCAGCACCGGTTCCAGTCTGCCGCCGACCTGCCGGTAGTTTTCCTTTGAAAACGCCTTCAGGTCGACTTTGAAGAAATCGATGTGGGGATCGAGGTATTCGAGCACTTCCGGGGTAGCGTTTCCGTTTGAGACGTAGGAAGTGTACAGTCCGGCATCGTGTGCCTTCTCGAAAACCTCAACAGACCATTCCGCCGTGATGAGTGGCTCGTTGTAGGTGCTGGTTACGATGCTCGCGCCGCCCTCAATCGCTAAACGGATCATCTCCTCGGCCGAGATCTCACGCACCGGCGCTCCCGCCGCATCATCTCTAAGGGCCTGGCTTGTGATCCAGTTCTGGCAGAATGAGCAGTGGTAGTCACACCCCAGCATCCCGAAGGAGAGTGCAAGTGAGCCGGGCATCGCGTGGAAGAAAGGTTTCTTTTCGATTGGATCGCACTGCAGAGAGCTAACATATCCCCCGGGTACATAGAGGGTTCCACTCTTATTGTAGCGCACCTTGCAGATGCCCTGGTGTCCGGGCAAAATCAGACAGCGGTGTGCGCAGGCGTAGCAGCGCACCCGTTCTTCGGTCAGCGTCTCGGACAGGGTGCCCTTAACAGAAAGGGAGCGCAGGCGGTCCTCCAATGTTCCGCCAGGATTTCTCTTCTCTTGCGACATGACTGATCTATCCGATCGCGGCTGACAAGCTGGGATAGTTTCTATGATACCGTAATGTGCGCTGCTTCACACGCGTAAGTAGTTCTCGTCCGCCAACGGCTCTTTTCCGTATCGAGAACGTGTCAATGCCCACCCGGAGTTTCCGGAAGGGCATTAAGTAGTATATTCTAAATAAAGGAAAATACCTGACCGATAAGGTGGGCCAGATGTTTCTAAGAATCCGCTCAGCTGACATACTGCTTATTGTTGCAGCATTTTCCATGCTTCTGGCCGGATGCGGGTTGTTCGAAGTGGGTGAGGATAAGTACTTCGATAATACGGCGCTGGCAAGGGGAAGGATTCTCGTCGCTATCCACGACTCGGCCAATCCTGATGCAGAACTGGGCCTATACACTTTGGATGTGATGGCGAGCAACGAAATACGACTTTTTGCATCTGCCGATTTCGATTTCACCGGTCCCTCCATTTCTGGTAACACGGGGCGGTATATCGGTTTCGGAAGGACACAGCTGGAGCTGCTCGATACGTTCAGCAAGGATTCACAGCGTGTAGCAGGATTTGGAGCTGAACAGAAAGCCCTGGCTTTCGACAGGCAATCCCCCGTCCGACTGGCGTATATGGACGGTTCCACATCCACCGGGTTCAACATCGCCGTACAGTTATCACTGACGGCTGAGCCGGCCGCGATAACATCGGATGCATCCGAATCGGTCAGTTGCTGGACGCCGGCGTGGTCACCGGACGGGCAGTGGATCATCTACGCCAGGATCACCGGTACCGCGAATCCCACCGGCCAGCTCTGGAGGGTAAGGCCCGACGGCTCGGAGGCAGAGGCGCTGCCCATCACTACTACCGAGCTACCGACATACGCCATCTTCAGCCCGGACGGGACCGAGGTTCTTGTGCCGGGGGATTTTACTTCGTACAAGATCGATGACGGCAGGGTGGGGAAGATCGACCACATACGCGAGACGGACACATTCCAGCAGCAGCTGGCTGATATGGGGTATGAGCTTGTTGGTAGCCCAGTCACCGGCGCGGTTCACACCGGTGATACGGTCACTTCCTTCCGCCACACTTTCCCGATCAGCGCATACTGGGCCACTGGTGACTGGATCTATTTCGACGCTCTGGTTGCGAGCAACTACGGGACCCCTCCGCATCCGGTCCTGGGGGTTGCGATCTTTTCATGGCTGCGGATCTCACAGAGGCTTTTCCAGCATATGCTGCCCGTACCGTTGTCTGAAGCGCGCACCGAAGGCCACGCGATCAGCGTGCTCCATCCGACGGTGATTCCCTAGGTCATGCTTCCAGGAACAGGTGCGCCATTACCTTGGCGTCGCCGACCATATTCGATATCAGGCTGTACTCGTCAGGCTGGTGTGCAAGATCGTCCATTCGCGACCAGACCGCCGCTGGCAGACCAGCTTTGCGGAAAAATGCCGCGACCGTTCCCCCGCCGATACCCATCGGTTTCGCCTCCACCCCGTACACCTCCCGGATACCTTTCTGCAGCTCTCCCACGATGGGGGCGTCCTTAGCGGTTGGCGGGGCGGCGGGCTGCCACGTGGGGGTTTCGATCGTCACCGTTACTCCAAAGACCTGCTCCACGTCCCTGGCGTATTCCTCGATCTTCGAACGAACCTCCTCCAGTTCGTAGCTGGCCATCACCCGGCAGTCGAAGGCGAACACATCCACACCAGGGATGGTGTTGATGTTCTCGACGTTGGCCTTTTTCATCGTGGGCTCGAAAGTGCTCACAGGCGGATCGAACAGGTC
>JAGLTZ010000154.1 GCA_023135015.1 Candidatus Latescibacterota bacterium | reverse complement strand
CATTTGCTACGTGACATGACACTAGAACGGAGGGGCCTGCTTGCCCTCTTTATTGTCGGAACGCTCCTGTTGCCGGGCCGGGCTCAGGCGCAGCGCAAGGTGGACGATGTAATATTCGAAGGGAACGAGGCCTTCAGCAGTTCCAGGCTTAAATCGATCGTCCGGGTCGACAATGCCTCAATAATGGGCGTGATACGGGTAAAGGCGACATTCAATTATCTGGTCATGGCCAGGGATGTGACATATCTGAGGGCTTTCTACCGTAACAGAGGCTACCTGCAGTGCACCGTTGAGGAGCATACCGAATCTGTCGGTGAGGACGGGCTGATAGTCCATTTCACAATTCACGAGGGTCCCCTGACAGTCCTTCAACGCTTTGGTTTCGAGGGGAATGAGTTTCTCAGCGGCGAACAGCTACGGGACACACTGGAGCGCCTTCGGGGGGTAAGACTGAGGGAGGGGGATCCTATCAATGAGGCGGCGATCCAGGCGGGGGCGGCAGCGGTTCTCCGCCATTACCGCGACAGCGGGCATTACTTCGCGAGGGTAATCCCGACAGTGGGAAGACGCGACTCTACATCTGGTGCTGCGCCGATAATCTATCTGATCCAGGAGGGCCCCCTGGTCCGCGTATCGGATGTGAGGGTCGAGGGAACCCGCACCTCCAAAGAATTCGTGGTGACAAGAGAAGTGACGCTGGGTCCAGGTGACCTTCTAACCGAGGAAGAGCGCAGGGAGAGCCAGCGCCGCCTGTACGCCACAGGACTTTTCAGAACAGTCAGTGTTACAGTGGGCGAAGTTGCTCCGGACTCCACCAGTGCGGTAATGCTGGTGACGGTTAATGAGCGTCCGAGACGATATGTGGGAACCGGTTTCGGACTGGCGGGAGACAGGGAACAACAGATCAACCTTCGTCTCAGGACCTCAGCGCAGTGGGGTCACCGCAATGTATACGGGACCGGCCGTGCTGTGGAACTCTCCGGTAATTTCGACTTCCGGGTTGTCACCGCATGGGAACCTGTACAGAGTGAGCTGGGCCTTAGATATCTCGAGCCGTGGTTCTGGGGGAGCCGCACTCCCCTGACCGCATATTTCGGTCTCCGCCCGCAGTCGTATGAATCGTATGATGTAACGGAATTAGCCGCGGAGATCGGTTTATCCAAAGAGTTCACTCCGCGCTTCCGGAGCTGGATCAACTTCTCCTTCCGGCGTGTTGTAACCGAAGAAAAAATACCGCTAAAAGCCTTCACCAACCGGGAAAATCTACGCGGTTTCAACGCGGCGATAGAACGGGACGGAAGGGACAATATCCTCTCACCCTCCCGTGGAAGTTACCTGCGCGTAGGATTGAACGGCTACGGAATGCTCGGATTGGGTGGACCTCATTACAGGGTATTTACCTTAAACTGGTCACGATACAAGTTGACCGGCTTGAGGACAATTCTCGCGGGGCGAATCCGGCTGGGCCTGGCTAATCCGGGCGGCAACATGGACGAGGTACCCATCTTCGATCGTTTTTTCACCGGAGGAGCCTCCTCTATCAGAGGTTACAATGAGCGGCAGCTTGGACCTGTGAATACATTCGTGGATACGATATCAGGAGAAACCACATACCGGCCCAGAGGAGGGCAGGCGTTGGCCCTGCTGAATATCGAGATGCGCCGTCCGGGGCATTTTGGACCGTTTGGCCTGATCCTTTTTATTGATGCCGGCAATGTCTGGGAAACGGTGGGGGAGATGGGCAGGAATCCCGATCTGGCGTTTTCGGCCGGTCTGGGCCTGTTCCTGGATACACCGATAGGTCCTGTACAGATTGGATATGGATGGCGTCTAAACCTGTCGCCCACAGAGAAGAAGTATGCAGACTATCAACTAAAGCCAGGTAGGCTCTACCTGACCGTCCAGTATGCCTTTTGAATTCATTCTGGCATCAGGGTCTCCCCGCCGCATCGAGCTTCTGCGAGGGTTGGGTGCAAAGTTCCGCCAGGCGGTCAGCGGTGTGGAAGAGGTGCACGACGGATCAGATCCTGCCGCAAGCGCCGAGGCGGCGGCGCTTCAGAAGGCCAGGGCTGTGCTGGAGGATAATCCAGGAGCTGTGGTTATAGGGGCGGACACCATCGTGGTCACTTCTGATGGCAACATCCTGGGGAAACCTGAAGATACGGGGGATGCGGTGGAAATCCTGATGAAACTCTCCGGAAGCGCGCATACCGTAATTACAGCGATCGCCGTGGTGGGTCCCGGCAGGAACGAGGAAGCGGTTTCAAGTGAATCGACAAAAGTATGGATGCGGCCGTTCTCGCGGGTCGATGCGCGCCGCTATGTTGCCTCGGGAGAACCGATGGACAAGGCAGGTGCGTACGGTATTCAGGTGCGCGGTGCGTTACTGGTGGAAAGAATTGAAGGATGTTACTTTAATGTCGTAGGATTCCCGCTTGTGTTGTTGCAGAGACTGCTGCAGGAACGCGGTATAGATTCTTCCGCATGGTTGGGCCCCGATACGTTCCAGGCCGATGATTCCTAATCTGGAATAGACCGATGAAAGAAGATTCCCTTCAGAGCTATGGTGTATGGATCCGGAGTAAGCGGAAGGACCGCGGTCTGTCGATCCGGCAGGTCTCTGAAGCGACCAGAATCGACGCGCAGTACCTGAAGGCACTCGAAGCCGGTAATATCGCCCTGCTGCCCGAACCGTATATGCGGGCGTTCCTTAAGACATATGCCTCATACCTGGGACTCAACCCCGCGGAGGCCTTGCGACGGTTTGAAGTTTTTCTGAGAGATCAGTCGGAGCGTCTGGAGATGGTCCGCGGGTCCGTGAAGGAGCGCGAGGGAAGGCATATAGGTACTCGTACCGCACAACCCGGGACTGACTGGATGGAGGGGGAAGCATCTGAACAGGCGATCGAGCCTGCGCCGGAAATCTCGCGGCGTTCAGGGATGATTCTGACAGCGGCGGTGATTGTCTTTTTTGCAGTCATCGTCTACCTGGCGGTCCGTTTCACGAGTGGTGGGGAGAGCTCCGGAATTATTAAGCCGGCCCCCGACCCGGCTGCTGCAGCAGTGGAGGCCGAATATGCTGCCGAGCAGCCGTCCGAACAAATCGAGCTTGAAACCGCCGCTGACCCGCTGAATGTGCCGGCCGAAGTCGATACCACAACAGGTCGGCTTCTGATCGCCGAGGCACTGGAGGAAACCTGGATAGAGGCCAGGGCCGATGGGGCGGTCGTTATCCGCCGTATCATCACAGAGGGAAACAGTATTCAGGTGGCCTTCAGGGACACACTGGAACTGTGGCTGGGTAAGAACCGCGGTATGCGCCTTATCCTTGACGGTGAGGAGATCACAGACCTGGGCCCGCCCGGAATGGTTCTGAGGCTGGTATTGACGGATGAGGGTGTCGCGCTGCGCCGTTTGACCTATCCCCCTGATACGATCCCTCCAATACTGAACCGACCATCCCGCCTGTGAGCCGTGCTTATGCGCAGGTAGCACTGCCCCTTCCAATACGGCAGACCTTCACATATCTGGTTCCAGAAGAGTTAAAAGACGAGGTGGTCGTGGGCTCGGCCCTTCTCGTTCCTTTTGGCAGGCGCACGATGACAGGTTATGCCGTTCAGCTCTCCTCCAGAAAAAGTGCGGATGCTCCGGATCACCTGAAAGAGGTGACGAAGGTTATAGACCACGGCCCCCTTTTCCCCGCCGATCTCCTCAAGGTCACCCGCTGGATGGCAGACTACTATCTGTGTGGGTGGGGTGAGGTGTTGCGTGCTGCCATGCCCCACAAGGCGATGCGCAGGCGGTCCCCGGAAAGCAGTCCGGATGAACTCCCACCGTTTGAAGGAATCGAAGTGGAGGAGGTTCCCCGCTATGAGCTGACCCCTCAGCAGCGCAAAGTACTCGTGCCTCTGAGCCGGGCGCTGCATGAGCATCGATATCTGGCAGCGGTGCTCCATGGAGTGACTGACAGTGGCAAGACGGCCGTCTATGAATCGTTGGTTGCCCAGGCCCTTGAACAGGACAGGGGGGCCATCGTGCTGGTGC
>JAGLTZ010000153.1 GCA_023135015.1 Candidatus Latescibacterota bacterium | reverse complement strand
TGCAGTACCTGGAGAAGCAGCCGGACGACATCGCCGCCTGGAAGCTTCTCGGAGACGAGTACAAAAGGCTGGGGCGGTGGGACAATGCACTGGAGGCCTACAGGAAGATCCTAGCAATAGACTCCCGTGACATACAGGCCCGTTGCGATATGGCCTCGGTCTACCTGGAGCAGAGGAAGATCGACGAGGCGATAAGGGAGGCCGGACGCGCGCTGGCTATCGACTCCGAAAATGCCTATGCGAATGCGATGATGGGAGATGCCGGCCAGCAGTGGGCCATGCGTGAGTACGAGAGGCGGTATCCGGGTCGCGAAGTCGAGAAGATGATGTTTGACTTCAAGACGCTGATGAAGAAACTGGCCGACGATTACTACGAGAAGGCCAAGAGGGACCCGCAGTGGCGGACCCACGCGCAGAACCATATCAACTACCTGGCACAGTTCTTCCCGCAGGCCCAGGACCGCTTCATGTGGCCGAGGGAGAAGGACCATATCATTCCCTTCCCGCCGCCGCAGTGATCCCGGCCTGATATTTAGGCTTTCAATAAAACGGCCCCGCCGTCAAAACGGGGCCGTTTTTCGTTCGGCTATCTACCGGTTGCCTTGAGTTACGACGCCGGAGAGCCTGCCTCAGTTGCCTGCCGTACTGAGCGCCTTGCCCTCCTCATCCCACCACTTCTTCCATGCCTTCAGGTCCCATCCGTAATTGCGACCGGTTACCTTAGAGAGAACATCAGTGATCTCTGAGTTCCAGAAAGATGTTCCGACTATACCGCTGCGGTATCTACCGTAATACCTGTAGTACCTTTCAGTGCCCCTCAATGCCCTGTTCGCATGTGCGATAATTTGACCTGCAAATACTGTGTGGCCTTCTTCCAACAGGAGCAGGAAAGCCTCCAGAGCCTCATCATGCCAGAGCCATGGATCTCTTCTGTTTCTGTAGAGTTCCCACAGATGTAGGGCTTCCCTTGAGACATCCTTCCATCCGTGATAAATGAGAATCAAGGCTGATTGGAACCGGATTTCGGGGGAAGTCTTTGGATCGGCGAGCAGTCTTTCCAATTCCTGCATACCTACCTCTCCGTATTCGGCGATAGTGTTGAGAATGCTCAGCCCGCGGTAGTATGTGGCTTGGACCTGGATCTCAAGCAAAGGCTTGACCTGCTGCCAGAGGGAGATAGCCTCGGGATCGCCGGCTTCGAGTAGTTCTTTGACAATACTGTTTAGTGTGTTCAGCTTGCCACGGTACTTTGAAAACGATAAACGTTCCGACCAGCGCATTTTTCCATAGCCCACTGAGTACAACTCTGCAGCCCACTCTTTTTCGGGCAGCAGCTCAGCGATCAATTCATGGATATCTGTTCTGTAATCAGGCAGGTTGTACGGTTCATTCCAGGCTTTCAGGTAGCTCCAGGCCAGCTGTTTAGCCGGTGTTGTATTGTCGCGATCGGACTGTGGCAGGTTGGCCCAGAGGGCCTGTTTTACCAGGGGAAGATCCTCCTTGTTGCCGTATTTCTTGATCCATGTTAGAGCTGCCCTTCGCCGCGAGATAAAGCTGCCCAACTCACGGTATTCGGCCTGCGTCTGTCCAGGTTTCAGGAGAAGCCAAGAGCGCATCATTTCACCGACGTCCGGACCGAGGTCGATCGAGTAAAATCGGATGAAATACGACACATGATCAACGACTGACGGGCGGGCGACAGGTAATAGCCTGATGAGAGTCTCTATACCCCTTTCGTCTCCGCGCCCTGTTAGCAGTAACGCGGCCATTGACTGTATATCCGTGGAGAATTCGTTCAGGTATTGAGCGATCAAATCGGTATGTTCAGGATCGTTCATAACACCGGCTGTATGCAGAGCCGTCATAATTTCAAGTTTAGATAACTCCCCCTCGATACCGAGGTTTAGCAACGTTTCAATAACTTGTGGATTGCCGTACGCGACGAAAAAGCGTTCCGCTTCTGAGACGCTTCCAACGGGGCTGAAGGATTCATCTGCGACCGGCTGATACGGGATCGGGCCCAGGAGCGATGATGTATAGTACTCCATTTGACGCCCGGCTGGTCGAACATTTGTTCTTTCCAGCAGCCATCCTGCATTATCCATTCCCGGGTCATCAAACAAGGTTCTTTTGGTAAGAGCCTCTATTGCCTTCTCATGTCCTCCGAATCGCAGGTTCCAGTAATCCTTATATTTTTCGGGGTTCCACCATACAAGGTGGATTGGCAGGGCTGTCAGGCTAAGGATCAGAAGTGCATAGGCTGCCAGAGCGATGCCGGTTGCCGCTGCCCGCGGCATTCGCTTTCTCCGTTCTTCCGGTATCCAGATACCTGCCAGGATCGCAGCGGTCCCGGCAACAGAGGGAATAAGTGACTCGCGAACCCAGAACCACCCGGTAGGTCCTTCCCCTGCATCAAAGAGAAATTTGAGTGGTGTCAGATAGAGAACTACAAAACCCGCAGCGAAGAGGCTAGCAGCCAGGAGTAGAGCTGTAGTCTGATGCTTGCGTGTCTTACCGAAGTAGAGTCCGAAACCGAGTCCCATAATACACAGGGAAACAGATCCCAGCCAGCGCAGGAAGATTTCAGGTGCGGGGACATTCCATTCAATTGGCCATGCACCGGTGATTAATTCCACGAATCCCAGTAAAAGTAGAGCCAAAAAGAGCAGGCCGAGCCGCACGCCCAGTTTTGTGGCTAGTATATCGTTGGCCGGTACCGGCTTGGCCAGTAAGGGAGTGAGTGTCTCCTGCTCTTCTTCAACGGCATATGCTGTAACTCCGAGTATGATTGAAACGAAGAAGAGAATGGCCGTTGCTCCTGTATGGAAGCCGAGACCCCAGACATAGCCGTACCATTCGGATTGTCCACGCAGCAAGGGTGCGACCAGCATGAAAAAGATGACACCGAGGCCGAGTGCGACAACGGGGTAGCTCTCTCTGAATTCCTTCCACACCAGGTTCATGGGAGACTCCTTCCAACTTCCTGCCTGGTTAATCCCCAACATGCGATTCCGGCGGTAAGAATCAGAAGAATCAATATGATCCAGAAATTCCCCCATGGTGCTTGAAGCGCCTGCATCATGCCGGCCTTATTTAGAACAGGAAATGCGGCGACAGCTGTGCCGAGCGTTCCACCGATGATCAGCGCAGTGCTCTGGTATGGTGCCCGCAATGAAACCACGATAGTGATCATCAATACTACGAGTTGAGCCAGGATTACTGTGAATGTGATGTAGAAGACAATAAATGGACGGGTTCCAAGGTATAGAGACGAAACCATTCCGCTGGTTCGGATCAGAAGTATTGACAGGGTTGCTCCGGTTACAATCAAAGTGAGTAGAAAGCGCAGGCCGATCTTTGAGAGGATCAACCGGGAGACAGGAATAGGCTTGCTAAAAAGAAAATCCTCGGTCCCTTCGTCCCGTTCCCCCACATAGGCATCCATTCCAAGGATAGCGGGAACCAGCAGCATCCCGCTCCCCCAGGATATGATCCATGTCGGAACGAACGCGAATGTGAAGGGTCCACCGAAAAATCTGATGTCTATCAACAGGGCGCTGATAATGTAAAACCCTCCCAGAGTGAAGAATCGACCCTGCAGGCTTCTCCACTCCTTCCAGAAGATCACGACTCAACCTCCTGGTCGATCGTCTCACCTGGAAGCGGTTTCTCCTCCACAAGCGGTACGTAAGCTGCCTGGCCTTCTCCGGAGCCCAGCACTATCTCGGCGAAGATCTCGTCCAGGCTCAGGCTCACTGCTTCGATGCTCAGGGGGTTGTAGGCCTGCTTCAGGTGGCTGATGATTACACCCGGCTCCCCCCGGGCGGTCAGGATCAGGTCTCGTCCGCTTGAGGCCAGGCGCAGAACGCCTTCCATCTCCACCGAGGTGGGTGCGGGCCCTTCCATGGTCAGCTCATACCGCTTTACGCTGGCCTTTAGCTCGTCCACCAGTGAAGTAATTATCAGCTTTCCCCTGTCGAGGATGCCCACCCAGTCGGCTACCTGTTCCAGCTCCTGAAGGATGTGGGTGGAGAAAAAAACCGTCCTGCCTTCCTCCTGTATAGCACGGACAATATCACCCAGGAATTCCTGCCGGCTGATAGGATCGAGTCCCATTGTCGGATCGTCCAGGATGAGAAGCTCGGGGCGGGAAGCCAGTGCCAGCAGCAGGGAGAGACGGGAGTTCTGTCCCTTGCTCAGGGTTTTCACCTTCGCGTATGGGTCCAGCTCGAATCTCTCGCAGTACTTTTCGGCCAGATCCTCATCCCAGCTCCTGTAAAATCCGCCGGTGAACCTGATCAGCTCCCGCACCTTCATCCATCCGTACATCTTCTGGCCCTCGGCCACGTAGCCGATCTTCTGGCGCATGGGCACGGTGTCTTTCTGGGGATCGTATCCCAGCACGGTTGCAGTACCGGATGTTGGTTTGATCAGGTCCAGAAGCACCTTGATAGTGGTGGTTTTACCGGAGCCGTTGCGGCCCAGGTAGCCGAAGACGCTTCCCCTCGGGACCTCCAGGTCGAGCCCGTCGATAGCTTTCACATCGCCGAAATGTTTGCTCAGGCTGATCGTTCTGATAACCGGATCCATGGTCACGACTCTCCCTTCGTGTCCTCGCCTTCATACAGCGCGGCAAGACGTTCTCCAAAGAGTTCCTCGATTTCATCTCTGGCCAGTCGGAGGTGTTCCGCCTCGACCAGGGCCCGGTCGAATTTTTCCGAAACCACCTTCCGTCGTTCCTGCTCGGTGATCGAGATATCGCCGTCGGTGACGAATGTTCCCACCCCCTTGCGGGTCGCCACTATCCCCTCGCGTTCGAGGAGCTGATAGGCCTTGGCGACCGTGTTGGGGTTGACCGTCAGCATTTCGGCCACCTCGCGGACGGAGGGCACCTGTTCCCCGCCCCTCAGACTGCCCAGAGCGATAGACCTCTTGATGTTCTGGGAGATCTGCAGGTAGACCGGGACGCCGCTGTCTGGATCGATATGAAACCGCATCAGCACACCCCTCGATTAGTGTCTACTGAACTAATACACTAGACACCCTCTTCGGGTCAAGTGGTTTATTTCAGGAATAATCTTGCCAGGATATGCTCCGGATGTGTACGAGATGATAACAGCCCCTCTTGTGAGTCGTTCCATTGCGGCGGTATATTGACGGGCCACGGCACAGTTCGAGCTGCATCATATGGGGGGAATATCAGAGGGCTGACGAGCGCGAGGGTTTGTAGAGGCCATATCAGGAAAGGACCGAGATCATATGTCTGACAAGTATGTCTATTCGTTCGGTGCTGGTAAGGCGGATGGGACAGGCAGGATGAAGGACCTGCTGGGAGGCAAGGGGGCAAACCTGGCGGAGATGACACGTATCGGTATCCCGGTCCCGCCGGGGTTCACCATCGGCACCGATGTCTGCATCTACTATTCCAGACACAAGGGCAGGTACCCGGGTGGGGTGAAGCGCCAGGTTGCGGCCGCATTGAAGCAGGTGGAGTCGATCATGGGAACCCGCTTCGGCGATGCGGATGATCCGCTGCTCTTCTCGGTCCGTTCGGGCGCCAAGTTCAGCATGCCCGGCATGATGGATACTGTCCTGAACCTGGGGCTGAATGACAGGAGTGTGAAGGGTCTCACCAGAGCCGCCGGAGGGGATGAGCGTTTTGTATGGGACTGTTACAGGCGGCTTATGCAGATGTACGGAAGCGTGGTCCTGGACGTTGGCAGCGAGCATTTCGAGGAGATCATCGAGAAGACCAAGAAGAAGAGGAAGATCAGACTGGATACCGAGCTGACAGCCGAGGACTGGCATGGGGTTGTGTCTGCCTACAAGAAGCTTATCAGAAGCAGGACCGGCAGGGCCTTTCCGCAGGACCCGAACGACCAGCTATGGGGCGCGATCGGTGCGGTTTTCAGCTCCTGGGACAACCCGCGTGCCGTCACCTACCGTGAGCTGAACGACATACCGCACGACCTGGGCACGGCGATAAATGTCCAGGCCATGGTTTACGGGAACCTGGGCGAAGGTTCGGCGACCGGTGTCGCCTTCACCAGGAACCCTGCCACCGGTGAGAATGTGTTCTACGGAGAGTGGCTGCCCAATGCGCAGGGTGAGGATGTTGTGGCCGGTATTCGGACACCGCTGCCGATCACGCCACGCACTGATGTAGATCTCCCATCTCTGAAGGAACAGATGCCGGCGATCTACGACCAGCTCGAGAAGATCCGCAGCAAGCTGGAGAAGCACTATAAAGAGGTGGAGGATGTGGAGTTCACCATACAGGGCGGGCGGCTGTGGATGCTCCAGACCCGCACGGGCAAGCGCACTGCCCAGGCCGCGCTGAAGATCGCGGTGGATATGGTCAAGGAGGGCCTTATCGACAGGGAGGAGGCCGTCCGCCGTATCGAGCCGGTCCAGCTCGACCAGCTGCTTCATCCCTCCTTCGAGGATTCGGTGGATAAGACCGTCCTCGCCAAGGGTCTGCCGGCCTCACCGGGCGCCGCGGTGGGGCAGGTCGTATTCAGCGCAGAAGAGGCCGAGAAGTGGGCAGCCGACGGCAAGGATGTCGTCCTGGTCCGGGTGGAGACCAGCCCTGAGGACATCGGCGGAATGGACGCCGCCAGTGGGATCCTGACCGCGCGCGGCGGAATGACAAGCCACGCGGCGGTAGTGGCGCGGGGGATGGGCAAGTGCTGTGTGGCCGGCTGCGAGGCGCTCCAGGTCGACTACAGGAAGAAGCTGTTCAGGGTCGGCAGGAAGGTGATCAAGCAGGGTGACTGGATCAGCCTCGACGGCGCGAGCGGCGAGGTCATGGAAGGGCAGGTGCCCACTCGCGATCCCGAGCTGAGCCGGCACTACTACATCCTGATGAAGTGGGTCGACCAGATCCGCCGCCTGAAGGTCAGGACCAATGCCGATACGCCCGAGGATTCGAAGATCGCCCGCGACTTCGGCGCCGAGGGGATCGGTCTCTGCCGTACCGAGCATATGTTTTTCGAGGGCGAGCGCATCAATGCGATGCGTGAGATGATCCTGGCCGAGACCGAGGAGGGACGCAGGGCCGCTCTGAAGAAACTACTGCCGATGCAGAGGAAGGACTTCGAAGGGATATTCAAGGCCATGGACGGCCTGCCCGTAACCATCCGTCTTCTCGACCCGCCCCTTCATGAGTTCCTCCCGCACGAGGAGGACGCTGTAAAGGCGGTCGCGAAGGCGCTGAAGGTCAAACCGTCCGAGGTGCGCAGGCGGGCCGAAGCGCTGGTGGAGTTCAATCCCATGCTGGGCCACCGGGGCTGCCGGCTCGGAATCACATATCCCGAGATCTCCCAGATGCAGGCCCGCGCAATTTTCGAGGCGGCCTGCAATGTCACCAAGAGAGGGGTTAAGGTACTGCCCGAGGTAATGATCCCGCTGATCGGTACGGAGCAGGAATTCAACATCCTGCAGGACATCATCGTGAAGATCGCCGAGGAGGTCATGAAGAGACGCAATATCAAGGTCAAATACCTGGTCGGCACGATGATAGAGATACCCAGGGCATGCCTTGTCGCAGACAAAGTGGCCCAGAGGGCCGAGTTCTTCTCTTTCGGGACAAACGACCTCACGCAGATGACCTACGGATACAGCCGCGACGACTCGGGGCGCTTCCTCGATGAGTATGTCGCAAACGATATCCTGCCTGGAGATCCGTTCCAGAGCCTTGACGCAGAGGGCGTCGGCCAGCTCGTGGACATGGGCACCAGACTCGGCCGGAGCGTCAACCCGAAACTGAAGGTCGGAGTGTGCGGCGAACACGGTGGCGATCCCGAAAGCGTTATCTTTTTCCACAACGTCGGGCTGGACTATGTTTCGTGTTCGCCTTACCGTGTCCCAATCGCACGTCTTGCGGCGGCACAGGCTGTACTCGAAGAAACAAGGACAACCTGGCGGGACAAGTAAGCACCGTCAGCGGGGCAGGCATGCAATGGGGCAGGCATGCAATAATGAGGGGTGACAGGATAAGAAGGATCGGGTGAGCAACGTAATCGCCATAGCGAATCAGAAGGGTGGTGTGGGCAAAACCACAACCGCGGTCAACGTCTCGGCATGTCTGGCCGAGGCGGGGAAGGAGACGCTGCTGATCGATATCGACCCTCAGGCCAACGCCACCTCGGGCCTCGGTGTAGACCCCAACGAAGTGGACCTTACCATCTACGAGGCATTGATAGAGGAAATCTCTATCGAGGATGCGCTCATTTCCACCTCGGTCGACGGTTTGGACCTGATCCCGAGCCATATCCGGCTGACAGGGGCGGAGCTGGAGCTTGTCGCCATGATCGGCAGGGAGAAGAAGCTGCAGCAGGCGCTTGAGCCAGTGAGGGAGGAATACGAATTCATCCTTGTCGATTGCCCACCCAGCCTGGGGTTGCTCACACTGAATACCCTGACCGCAGCGGATTCGGTGATTATCCCGATCCAGTGCGAGTACTATGCTCTGGAAGGACTTGGCAAACTGCTCAACACAATACGGTTGGTGCAGAAACACCTGAACCCTAACCTGGATATAGAGGGTGTGCTGCTGACGATGTTCGACAGCCGGCTCAACCTGAGCAAGCAGGTGGCCGAAGAGGCCCTTCGTTTCTTCAACGACAAGGTCTATGAAACAAAGATCATGCGGAACGTGCGCCTGGGTGAGGCCCCCTCTTTCGGTCTGCCGATAATACTGTACGATATCCTCTCCACAGGTGCGGAGAATTACATCAGCCTCACAAAGGAGATCGTCGCCCGTGGCAAGAAAGGCGCTAGGTAAAGGCCTCGACGCCCTGATCCCTGGTGCGGGCGATGATATGGTATCGGCCGCCGGGGAAGGGGCCAGGCCGGTACGTCCCGGGCAGGCCGGGACCGTCAGGAAGGTGCGCCTGAGCAGTATCAGGCCCAACCCGTATCAGCCCAGGCAGGAATTCGAGCGCGAGGCCCTGGAGGAGCTTGCCGCCTCCATCAAGCAGAAGGGTGTGCTGCAGCCGGTGCTTTTACGGCCCTCGGAGAAGGGATACGAACTGGTTGCCGGGGAGAGACGTATCCGTGCGGCCAAGCTGGCGGGTCTGAGAACGATCCCGGCCATCATCTACGACGTCGAGTCCGAGGAGGAGATGCTGGAACTCTCGCTCATCGAGAACGTCCAGCGGGAGGATCTGAACGCCATAGATGCCGCCCAGGCCTTCAGGCGACTTTCGGAGGATTGCGAGCTGACGCAGGAGCAGATAGCCGAGCGTGTGGGAAAGAGCCGGACCGCCATCGCCAACACGATGCGGCTGCTTTCCCTTCCCAGCGAGGTCCAGAAAATTATCCGGTCGGGGGAGCTGAGCGAAGGACACGGTCGGGCCCTGCTGGGGCTTCCTACGAAGAAGCAGCAGGTCGAGCTCGCCCGCCGCGCCGCAAGGCGGCAGCTGTCGGTTCGAGATGTGGAACGGGTAGTCCGCCGGATCACAGAGGAAAAGGAGAAGGGTGGCAAGGGGGGCCGGACCCGGCTTAGCCCCCGGCTGCAGGCGCTTGTGGAGGAGATGCAGCGCGCCCTGGGAACAAAGGTCGCTATCACGGGCTCTGAGAAGAAAGGAATGGTGAAGATCGAGTACTATTCTGCTGACGATCTGACCCGTATCTGCGACCGTCTGGACATCGGTCTCGATTAGTAACTAACCAGAACTCTCAGCCGTTAAGGAGAACAACCGGACGTGAGAAGGCACCGCACCTGGACGATAATGTTCATACCCGACGATGACAGCGGGACGCGCCAGATGCGCCTGGGTCCGTTCGGAGTGCGGCTGATCGTAGTGCTGATCGTTCTGGCTGTCGTGCTTGCAGGCGTTGGAGTAGCCACCTACTGGAAGGTGGCGAGTGTCGCTCTGGAGGCATCGGAGGTGAAGGCGGATAACGACCGGCTGACCGCGGAGGTCCAGAAGGTGTGGCAGCTGGAACGGTTGATGGCGGATATGCTGGAGACCGATTTCAAAATCCGTACCCGGCTCGGAATTAAATTCCCGGAGGACTGGCCGGGTTACCGCTACCGGCTCGCCCCCGAGAGTGAGGTGGAAAGAGTCGGGACGGAGCCGAGCGAGGCGGGCCCCGGCCGTGAGGTGGCTAATGAGGCCGGTGAGGCCGAAGATACGGCTCTCTTTTTCGTCTGGCCGGTTACACAGGGCTGGGTTACATCGGAATTCGGTGAGGGAGGGAGCGCTGCCGGCAACCATACCGGAATGGATATTGCGGCGCAGACGGGAACGCCGATACGGGCGGTGGCCGACGGAAGGACAGTATTCGCCGGCACCGATGACCGGTACGGCAATCTGGTCGAGATAGATCACGGCCGCAGGCTCTCTACCCGGTACGGCCACTGTTCCAGGCTGGTAATTCGCCCTGAACAGCTTGTTAAGAGAGGGGATATAATTGCGTATGTGGGAAGCACTGGTCGAGTAACGACCGGACCTCACCTCCATTTCGAGGTTCTGAAGAACGGGCGTACGGTAGATCCCCGCGCGTACCTCCCCAAGTACTGAAAGGAACACCATGGCAAAGGGCCATACAGGAGAAGGAACAATGAATACTCTGGTCGGCCACGGCACGGTCTTCGAGGGACACCTCAACGTATCCAGCAGCATGCGGGTCGATGGCAAGATCATCGGACAGATCACGTGCTCCGACAGCCTTCTGGTGGGTAAGACGGGTGTAGTCGAGGCGAGCGTGAAGGTTAAGAATGCTACGATCGGCGGCAGGGTAGTGGGTGATATCGAGGCCAGCGAGGTCGTGATCCTCGAGGGGAACAGCGCCGTGATCGGTGATGTGACCACGAAAAAACTGATCATTGAGGAGGGTGCCGTCTTCAACGGCACGTGCCATATGAGCGACGAGGTGCCGCCGAAAGCGAAAAAGGTGGAGACAGGTCGTAACGAGCAGGCCTCCCCGCCGCTTGCAATGAGCTCAGAGCCGCCCCGAGGGTAGGCCCGCCACCTCCGGCCTATGGCCGATCCCCTCTGGGGCACCACGTGGAAGATCGCGGCGGGCGCGCTCCTGCTGAGCCTGGTTGCCGCGATCGTTTTTATTGTGCTGGGCCGGACCCTCGACGGAATCGGTCTCGTCTGTGGTGCCATCCTCTCCGCTGCCAACTTCACCGCCACAAGCCGTTTCATCGACCTGGTGCGCAGGAGCGCCTCGAGCGGTGGCTCTGGAGCTTCTCGGGGAGGCCGGGCTGCGGCAGGTTTCGTTCTCCGCTATGTCGTTCTGGCCCTTATACTCATTGTCCTGATTCTCGGATTCGGGCTCCCCCCCGCAACCACCGTCCTGGGGGTCGCCGCTGTGCCCCTGACGATCTACCTGTGGCAGATGGGGCTTCTGGTCACGGGTCGCTGGCGCAGCCAGTTTTGAATTTTATGTGTCAATTCAGGGGAATCGGAGGGTCGATCGGGGTCGGAATCCGGCCCGGATTGTGGACCGGTTGTGGATGGGTGAGTGGGCGGTGTGTGGATAATTTGCCGTTTTCGGTGGAAAACTCGATATCTTATTGAATCACAATGAATTAACCGGGGTATATCACTGATGAGTATAGAGGTTATCCACAACTTCTTGTCCTGCAATCGGGGCATTTCCTGTTCCCGATTTTGCCTGTAAGAGAAGAGAATCTATGCCCCGTACGCTGCACGATCTGACGGAACAGAACCGGCGGGAGCGGGCGGTTCTGGTGGGAGTGGACCTTGCCTCGGACGGTCAGGTCCCGACCGAAGAGTCGATGGATGAGCTGGCGCTGCTGGCCGACACGGCCGGCGCCGACATCGTGGACAGGCTCGTGCAGAGCAGAACGCGGCTGAATGCGGCCACATTTGTCGGGCGAGGTTTTGCCGAGAGGGTCGGAAGGCTGGTAACCGCCACTGACGCCGACCTGGTCATCTTCGACGAGGATCTGGGGCCGGCCCAGATACGGAACCTGGAAAGATGCATTCCCGTCAAGATCGTTGACCGCTCCGCTCTGATCCTCGACATCTTCGCCGAACGGGCCAAGACACGTGAGGCCAAGACCCAGGTGGAGCTGGCCCAGCTGGAGTACCTGCTCCCCAGGCTCACCAGGGCGTGGACCCACCTCTCCAGGCAGGAGGGAGGGATCGGTACGCGCGGCCCCGGCGAGACGCAGCTCGAGGTGGACCGCCGGCTTGTCCGTAACCGGATCGCGGAGCTGCACAAAGAACTGGAGCGGATCGAGAGGCAGAGACGCACACAGCGGCAGGGGCGGCATGATTTCTTCCAGGCCACGCTCGTTGGTTACACAAACGCCGGCAAATCCACCCTGCTGAACAGCCTGACCGATTCGAGCGTGTTCGTTGAGGACAGGCTCTTTGCCACACTGGATGCCACTACACGATCGGTGGATCTGCCGGGAGGCCCGAAGGTGCTGATCACCGATACGGTCGGGTTCATCCGCAAGCTGCCCCCGGGACTGGTCGCTTCCTTCAGAAGTACCCTCGAAGAGACGGTGGTGGCCGACCTGCTCATCCACATCGTGGACATGAGCTATCCGCACTATGAAGACCATATCACGAGCGCCAATAAGGTCCTCGAGGATCTGGACATCCTGGATCACCCGACCGTAATGGTGTTCAATAAGGTGGACAGTGCCGGGGAAGGATCCGTCGAGCGCATCCGGATCACCTATCCGGACTCTGTGGTGATCAGCGCGCTTACGGGGCAGGGGATCGAGGAGCTGATCGGGGCGCTTGTCGCCGAGGTACGCCGCCAGCAGGTCGTCTTACGGATATCGATACCCCAGGAGCACCCCGAGCTGGTCAGCACCGTGCACGAGATCGGCGCAGTGCTCGACCGCTCGTACGATGAAAAGGCCATCCGGCTGGTCGTGCGCACCACTGCGGCGCGTGCGGGCAGGCTCTCCGGGCTGCTTGAGGATGTGGAAGGGGCGGCAATCATGATAGTGAAAGAGGAAGGAAGGACGGGATGAGCTGGCCTGAGTGGAACCCGTCCCGCGGGATAGAGCCCTCCCAGTGGCCGCTGGCCTGCATCGGTCCCGGCCGGGTCGGCTGTGCGCTGAGCCGCGCACTTGCCGGGTTGGGATTTCCCGTAGTGGCGGTTGGCGGGGGTTCGAGTGGGTGGGATGAGCGGCTCGCGGCCGAACTTGGCGCAGAGGTGACGGCCGAGCCGTATGGAGGGCTGGGCGGGAAGGCCAGGCTCATCCTGGTCACCCCGCCCGATCACAGCCTGGCCGCTGCGGCCGCCGCGATAGGAGCCGGAGCGGCTCTGAAGCCCGGGACATGCATTATCCAAACCTCGGCAACCGTGCCTGCGGAGGTGCTGCGCCCGAAGTCCGGCGAGACCGAAGGGATATACTGTCTATCCATGCATCCGCTCAAACCTTTCCTGGACAGGGAGCGGGGCCTGGAACATTTCTCGGGTGCCATCTTCGGCATTGAGGGGGAGGATGAGGCGCGCACCCTGGGACACGCCCTGGCCGGGTTGCTGAATGGCCACTCACTGGATATCACACCCCGGGACAAGGCGGTATACCACGCTGTCGGTGTGATGGCGTTTACGGGGGTGATGGCGCTTGCCTGGGTCGCTGAGAGGACGGCGGAGGGACTGGATCTGGATCCCTCCTTTCTGGAAAAGGGTATCCTGCCGAACATGTCGGCGGCCGCCGAGGCTGTCGGTGAACAGGGGCTGCCGGGAGGGCTCACCGGGCCGATCAGCCGCGGCGATGCCGACGTGGTATCGGATCATATGAAGGTGCTTGCCGAGCGATTTCCTGAACTGGTGCCCATTTACCGGGAGATAGGCCTGCTGAACCTGCGTATGGTGGAAGAGGAAGGCCGGCTGGACGGGGAAGTGGTCAAGAGATTGAGGCAGGCGCTCAAGTCCTAGAAGCGGAAACCCATACCCAGATAGAGCCTGTCGTAACCCCCCTCGCGTAACCCGTAAGCGATCTCGATCGGACCTATAGGGCTGTCGAGCGCCGCTTTCACGCCGAATCCGCCGATCATGTCTTTGAACACGAGCGAGAGTGAGTCTTCCCACCCGCCTCCCCAGTCGTAGCGGAGTGACAGGAGCAGGGGTGACACAGGCCCCCACGGGATTTGGAAGATGTATTCCCCGGAGATGAGCAGGACCTGGCGGCCGCGCACCTGGTCCCGTGCGTAGCCGTAGAAGGAATCCATCCCACCGAGCCGGAACCAGCGGATGGGGGGAAGGGTGTTGTCGGAAGAGCCGAACAGGAACCGCGGGTGAAAGGTGTGGCGCCCAAACGTATTGAACCACTCCATCGAGAGGAGCAGGCGGACGTACGAAATGTCGCCGTCTAGCGCGTCCGACGCGGTCTCGTAGATGAATTCGTGTCTCACACCGCTGGTTGGGAACGGTGTCCGGTCCTGGGTGTCGATGATGCTGCGAAATTCGAAGCCGCGGATATTATGTGTCGCATCGGGCAGGCCCATGCCCTCTGTCGACACCGAGACATTCTCGGCCTTCAGACCGAGACTGAGCTGGCCCAGCCGGCGGACCTGCTGTCCCACGGACGCCGAGAAATGGAGGGTCTTCTCTTCGGTCGCTCCGATGCGATCCTCGCCCGAGTAGAGGTACATCTCATCGCGGTAATATCCAGCCCGGAGCTGGTAGGTCATGAATGTGTGGAAGAGCCGGTCGATGCGTGTCTCGGCCTCGAGAGCTCCCCGTCGGCTTCCGGTCATGCCCCGTATGCGGAGTTTGCCGCCCAGCCCCAGCAGGTTCTCGTTTCTGTACTCGATGAATGTTTCGGTCTTCTGTTCCTCCAGGTAGTGGAATCCCAGGCGCGCCAGGTGGCGGGGGCGCTCTTCAACCCTCACTACAACGGCCAGGCCTCCGCTGGCGGACCTGGCCGGTTCGATGAGGACGCGCTCGAACAGACCCGTGCTGTAGATAGTTTCGATCGTCTCCTGTATCGAGTGCAGGCCGAAGGGTTCACCGACCTGGAAGGGCAGTTCCCGGAGTATCACGACATCGCGGGTAAGCACCAGCCCTTCAACCCGGATCTCTTCGATGATGCCCTCGTCGATCTCGAACATGAGGAGGCCTGTGACGGGGTCGAACCGCACACTGCGCACCAGTGCCAGGGGATAACCCCTGTCGCGGTAGTACCGCTCCAGCGACCTTGCATCCTCGGCCACCACAATCCTGTCGACCGGCTCGCCGGGCGTGGAGCTGGTTGACCTGCGTAGTTCGGGAGGGTCGTAGAGCCGTGCACCTTCAAAACGCACCTCGTCCAGCAGCGGGCGGCTTCGCAGGAGCACCTTCAAGGTTACCAGTCTCTGCTGGCCGGGCTGTGTGCCGGCAACAGCATAAACCTGGAGACGTACATCGGACAGGCTGCCGTCATCCAGCAGTCTCACGGCTGTCGCCTCCAGGCCCACCGGGTCGACGCTGCGCCCTATGAGTTCCCTCTCGATCAGGTTGCGGGCATGTCTCTGCTGAGCCTCGCTTCCACCCTCCACCTCCACCACCCCGGCGACCCTCAGCCCGGGCCCGTGCTCGGGGTGTACTCCCGCGAGCCTGATAAGGTGTCGTGCCTCTGGTCGGCCCTCCCACTGCGCAATCGCCTCCCTTGCCGTCCTGTAGCCGACGGTGATCAGGGTATCGATCCCTCCGAAATCGGTTGAGAGGTGGTTGGGAAGGTCGGGGGCGATTACAAGGTCAGCCCGGGCCAGCGATCGGGCATTGGGACCCCGCATCATGATGCTGGTCACCTGGTCGATGACCTCCAGCGGGTTGCCCAGCCTGGAGGCGGGGCGTAGCGCTGCGGACACGTCGGACGCAACAATCAGTTCAGCGCCCATATCCTCTACTACCTCGACCGGAATGGCGTCGACCAGGCCGCCGTCGA
>JAGLTZ010000152.1 GCA_023135015.1 Candidatus Latescibacterota bacterium | reverse complement strand
AGGGCCTGAACCTGCACCGGTTTTTCTCCCTCAAGCAGCAGGCCGTAGACGCTGGCTGCCTCTTCGTAGTAGGAGGAATCGGCGTAGTGGCCGAGACCCTCGTTGGCCTCGCCGAGCCGCAGGAGCACATCGTTCAGGTGATCGGAGGTGGTGAAAACGTCGAGGAAGGCCCGGTAACGGTCGCTCATGGCCTGGAAGTAGAGCACCGGCTGATCTTCCAGATCTGCCAGGTCCAACTCTATCAGGGCCAGCTGGGCTCGTTCGGATGCCACACTTGTTTCACCGACCCTTACTGCGGCCTGGTACGCCTCGATCGCCCTCTCCTTGGGCTCAAGCGCCCGTTCCTCACCCTCCTCCACCGCTGCGATCATCGCCATCGCTTCCAGCGCACGGCCTTTCTCCAGGTATGCCTGGGCGGCTTCGGGCCCCTCAGGGACCCTGTCCAGGTACCTGTCGTAGGCATCGACCGCAGTTTCAAAATCTTTGAGCGCGTCTGCATTCGCGCGGGCGATCTCAAGCAGGGCACCCCTCATCCCGACCTCCCCACCCTCCGCCATAGCGAGCAGAGCACCCTGTAGAGCCCTCAGGCCGGCATCCAGATCAACCAGGCGGTAGGTGCGCCAGTAATCAATCTTATCCACTGCCCGGCTGCCCCACTCCCCACCGGCGCCGGCGAGCGGTCCAAGCTCGGAGACGGCCGAGGCGAATTCGCCCTGGGCCGCCAATGCGTTGGCCGATGCCCACAATGCCCGGGCCCACAGCTCCCCCGTTTGTACCGAAGCAGCAGCCAGCCGGTAGTAGCCGGCGGCAGAGCCGGGATCGGACTGGTACAGCTCGTAGAGCCGGCCCAGCGACATCGCTGCATCGGCCCTCAGATCCTGGGCCAGGTCGGGCAACTCAAGCATAGACCTGTAACGGTCTATCGCCTCGGCACCCCGGCCGAGCGCCACAAGCGCCTCGGATGCTTCATCAACCGCATCAAAAAGAACAGACGGCGATTGGGCCTCCCTGCGGGCACGATCGGCGTAGGAGAGCGCCTGGTCGAGGGATCCGCACTGCACGGCCGATCTGCATGCCTCCAGCGCTATGGCGGCTGCTTGATCACCCCTCGCCTCCAGGAGTGCGATATCGTAAGCGACCAGAGCGCTGTCGGGCTCCCCAACGGACGCAAGGGCGCGAGCCAGCCATACAGCAGCATCTGTTCTTCGGGAACCGCGGGTACCTGCAACCGCCTCCCTCAGTTCTGGAAGAGCCTCTTCAGGGCGGCCGGCTGCTTCAAGCGCCTCTCCCAACACACTTCTCAGGTACGGCACCTGCTCTTGGGGAACAGGCGCTTCCAGGGCGGTACGGGCGAGATCTATTGCCTCTGCAGGACTGCCCGCATCTACCAGTAGGCGAGCCTTCAGAGCCGCCGCATCGGCACGGACCTCGGGGGTAGAGGACGCTTCCAACGCCTCTCCAGCCAGCTGCAGAGCCAGATCGGGTTCCCCGAGCGCGCTCTGCGCCTCCCCCTCCAGCAGTATCAGCCTGGGTTGCAGGGGGTGAAAGGGATAGGCAAGGCGTGCTTCGGTTACATGGTCCAGCGCCTCCCGGGGCCGGCGGTCGGAGAGGAGAGCATCAATCAGGCCGACCGAAGCCCTCGGCCTCTGATCGTTACCGGGATAGAGGTCGAGGAAGCTTCCGTACGCGCCGGCTGCCGCGGCGTATTCCCCGGCATCAGCCAGCAGTCTGCCGCTTCGAAGCCACGCCTCGGACGCCCGGGCGGACGATCCGTGCCTGCCGGTGAAATCAAGATAGGCATTTCCCGCTTCCAGGGTCCGCCCACCCGCCTCCAGCGCTTGAGCCAGAAGCCAGCGACCCTCTTCGGCACTCTGCGGATGCAGCCCTCGCTCCAGCTGCTGACGCAACTGATCCACCGCAAGGTCGTATAGGCCGTCCCGGAAGAGTGAGCGCGCGAACCGAAGTGGATCCTCCTGCCGCAGCTCTTCCTGCACAACCCACATTTTCTCACCGAGAAGCAAGGAGGCCTCAGCCTTACATGTCGTGTATACAATCGCGCCGCTGAAGGTCCATGCTGCAAAGCATGCCAGGAGGCATCGAGACATCGCGGAAGGAACTCCTTGCAGGTAAAGTGGTAGTGTTTCCCCCACTGGTGGACAGAACAAAAAACTAGGCGTCACTTCTCTGCAGAGTCAAGGGATCAAACATTTAAGTTAATAGAGAAGCGTGATAGCCGAATGCCGCAATCCAGTATTTAATATGGCATTCAATCCACGGCCGGCATTCATGCAGGAACCGGGTAGACAGCCGCAGCGCCGGCCTTTTCGAAGGAGATAATCGATGCTGTTGACAACCACTCACCAGGTAGAGGGGCGGCCGATCACGGAGTACATGGGCATCGTGACCGGTGAGGCGATAATGGGGGCAAATATCTTTAAGGACCTATTTGCCGGCGTTCGTGATATCGTTGGTGGAAGGTCCGCGACCTATGAGAAGGAGCTGCTGAGAGCCCAGAAGATAGCCCTGGAAGAGGTAGAGCACCGGGCGAAGCAGATTGGCGCCAATGCCGTTGTGGGTGTCGATCTCGACTACGAGGTGCTGGGACAATCGGGCGGAATGCTGATGGTTACAGCCTCGGGCACCGCCGTGAAGATCGGCGCCAGGAGGTAGGGTCCGCCAAGTCCTCCACGGCAGCTGCAACCTATATAATGGGCCAGGTTGACGCCCCCGGAACAGCCATCTAGTATCATAACTCTTCCTCCCCACAACGGAGAAAAGACCATCATGGAATCCCGCAACCTAACCCCCGGCCTGCTTCTGATTGCCGTCGGCGCGATCATTCTGATGGCCAACCTTGGCTTTTTCAGCCTGGTTGGATTCTGGCCCCTGATCATCATTCTGGCCGGAATATTCTTCCTGATTCAATGGATAGGTGATCGTGAGAATCACGGGCTCCTGATGCCTGCCACCGTTCTCACCGTCGTCGGGCTGCTCTTCTTATACTGCGAGCAGTACGGCTGGTGGAATATGAGCTACCTGTGGCCGGTATTTCTGCTGGCTCCCGGCTTCGGCTTCATCCTGATGTATCTGCTCGGCGAACAGGATAGGGGCCTTCTGGTCCCCGGCACCATTCTTCTCGTTCTTGGAGTCTTCTTCCTGAGCATCAACCAATGGGCCGGCAGGTGGTGGCCCGCCATTCTGATTGTTCTGGGTGCGGTGCTGCTGATCCGACCTCCCAGGAAAATCGAACCCACATCGACCGACACTGACGATACCCAGGGCCAAACATCACAATGACCGCAGGCCTGTCATCTCACGCTCGAAGCCCGCTTTACCGTCTCTTGAGCAGCGCCGCAGTATTGATATCCGCTACAATCGCGACCCTGCTTCTCTCGGCACATCACCCGCACATCCCCACAGAGGCCCAGGCCGGAGCGATCTCCACGATAAAAGGAGTGCGGGTGGAAATTTCCTTCGCTGCGAGCGTACAAAATGAGGCTGTAACCGGTCGAGTCTATATTGCGGTGAGCCGTGAGGAGGGGCGCGCCGGCAGGGGTCCCATCTGGCAGGCGGGCCAGGCCGGCGCACCTCTTTTCGGCATGAACGTCGAAGAGCTGCCGCCGGGAGAGTGGGTCACCATCGACGGCAGCGTTATCGGCCATCCCGTCCCGAGCCTGGACCTGATACCTCCGGGCGAGTACTGGATCCAGGGTTTTGTGAACATATATACGAAGTTCGAGAGGGCGGACGGTCACACAGTATGGCTCCACATGGACCAGTGGGAGGGTCAGAACTGGCGCCGCTCACCCGGAAATCTATTCAGCACGCCGCAGAAGGTGATTATCGACCCAGATGCAGGCTGCGACTTACGCATAGTCTGCGATCAGGAGATACCGCCGATCCAGATGCCACCAGAAACCGAGGATGTAAAGATAATCCGTTTCGAAAGCAGTACCCTGAGCCGGTGGTGGGGTCAACCGATCTACATAGGAGCTGCCGTGCGGCTTCCGAAGGGTTATCAGGAGTACCCGGACGTCTACTATCCGGTCAATTATTTACAGGGACACTTCTCCAGGCGGCCGCCCAGGGGTACGGGAAGGGAGGAAGATCTGGCAGCGGCATGGCCTGACGGCGACATTCCCCGATTCATCTATGTCACCCTGCAGCACCCCTCCCCCTACTACGACGACTCGTACGGCGTCAATTCGGAGAATAACGGCCCGTACGGCGACGCAATCATGCAGGAGCTGATCCCGGCCTTGGAGGAACGCTTCCGTATCATCCGGGAACCGTGGGCGAGGCAGCTCTCGGGAGGCTCTACCGGAGGATGGATCGCCCTGGCACACCAGATCTTCTATCCTGAATTCTACGGCGGATGCTGGGCGAGCTGCCCGGACGGGATCGACTTCCGTGCCTACCAGATCGTGAACATCTACGAAGACGACAACGCCTACTGGATCGACCGGGGATGGATGAAGATCGAGCGTCCAAGCCGGCGCAGGCCCGACGGTAACATCAACTCGATGATGAAGGACGAAAACTGGTACGAACTTGTCGTAGGCAACAGATCACGTTCGGGCGGCCAGTGGGACATCTGGGAGGCCACCTACAGTCCTGTGGGCCCCGACGGCTACCCGAAGAGGGTCTGGGACAAGCTGACCGGTGAGATCAACCATGAGGTAGGGCAATACTGGAGGGAGAACTACGACCTACGCTACATCCTGGAAAGGGACTGGGAGACGCTGGGCCCCAGGCTGGTAGGCAAGCTGCACATCTTCACCGGCGACATGGACTCCTACTACCTGAACAACGCCACCCATATGATGCAGGAGTTCCTCGAATCCACCAGAGCCCCCTATTATCAGGGTGAGGTGGTCTTCCAGCCACTGGCCCCACACTGCTGGGGTCCACGAGGCATCGAGCTGTTGAGGATGATGACGGAGCATATCGAGCACTACGCCCCGCCGGGCGCCGATCTCACATCGTGGAGATACCCTTAGTACACCATTCCTCCTCCTCGCGCCTCGCTGGCCGGACGCATCGGCACTCTCGATACATCACCGTAATTACGGAGCGGTGCACTTAGCCCGGAAGTCCTGCCAGACCAAGTAATCTCTTCATAAAGTTCCGGACCCGCAGCCACCACACCCTGCCCGCGGCCCCTTCTGCTCTCGCCACTATGGATAGGGCCACGTCCTCTGCATGCAGCATTTCGCGTCTTCCCGGCGGGTTCTCGTAGGTGGTGAAGAACTCAGTATCGGTGCGGTAGGGGAAGATTGCCCAGACCCTGATCCCCTCCCTTCTCAACTCACGTTTGATCGACTTGTAGAATCCGGTCAATCCGTGTTTCGAGGCGCAATAGGCCGAATGAAGGGGAGCCGAGAACCACCCGGCAACCGAGGACACCAGGATGATACTCCCCCCGCGGCCACACTCCACCATACGCTGTGCCGCTTCCCGGCAGCACAGGTAGGCTCCGGTCAGGTTTGTCCCGATAACCGAATTCCACTGCCCGTACCCTGTGTCCAGCAGTCTCGCCTGAAGTCCTATACCCGCGTTGTTCACGAGGACCTCAACGTGGCCAAACGCCTCTTGGGCTGCATTGAAGAGGTTCTCCACCTGTTCGGGGTCGGCTACATCGGTTGGAACCGGCAGGCATTCCACTCCACTGGAGGTCAAGCTCTCACAAAGCTCCTCAAGTCTCTCACGGTTCCTGGCCGCCAGTACCAGGCGCGCACCTCTACTGCCGAGAAGGACCGCTGCGGCCCTCCCGATACCTGTGCTGGCGCCTGTGATTACTACCGTCTTACCCTTCAGAGAGCCCATGCGCTTTCATCCACTCCATTGTATCACTGATGGTCTGCCCGAAAGAAAAAGCTGGAGTGAGTTCCATCCGGGCCACGAGAGTACATTACAGAGACCCACACCTGATAATACAAGATTTACCTTTCAATATCCGATGATCCTTAATAAATAGGTTGCAGATCAAACTGGCCGTGCGGTGAGGAACAACATTGAGCCTACACTACCCATGCATCCAACCCCGCTGCTATACCACGCTCAGCGTGTCAGGCTCATCTATTCCCTTCATCAGCCATCTTCTGCAGTGCTTCTCCCATACCACAACCGAGCGTACAGACAGAGATGCTTCAGTACTCCGGATAGAAAAGGAGACACGATAAATGGCAGTGGAACGTACCCACGACATCCTCATCTACGGGACCGGTCTGGCCGGGCTGCGCGCCGCGGTGGAGATCGCCCGCAAGAGCGAGGGCAAAGTCGACATCGGGCTGGTCTCCAAAGTACAGCTGATGCGGGCCCACTCGGGCTGTGCCGAAGGGGGAACGGCGGGTGTGCTCTATCCGGAGGAGGGAGATTCCTTCGACCTGCACGCCTGGGACACCGTGAAGGGCTCCGACTTCCTGGCCGACCAGGACGTAATCTACCGGTTTGTCCGGCAGTGCCCCGAGGAGATCCTGCTGCTCGATCACTGGGGGATCCCGTGGTCGAGGGACGAAGACGGCAAGATCCAGCAGCGCCCCTTCGGAGGGCACTCCTACCCGAGGGCGACCATGGCCGCCGACAAGACCGGCTTCATGGAGATGCAGACCCTTTACGACACACTCATCAAGTGGAAGAACTTCACACGCTACGATGAGATCTTTGCGACCGGTTTCCTGATGGATGGGGACCGCTTCGCCGGGATGACGGCCATCGATGCCTTTTCGGGGGAGCTGCTGGCCATTCGCGCAAAGGCGCTGATAATCGCCAGCGGAGGGGCGGGAGCGATCTATGCATTCACCACCTACTCCCATACGGTAACGGGCGACGGGCTGGTACACGCGCTGCGCACGGGCCTGATCCCGCTGGAGGACATGGAGTTCATCCAGTTCCACCCCACCGGCCTGATCCCTTCCGGCATCCTGATGACCGAGGGCTGCCGCGGTGAGGGCGGGTACCTGAGAAACTCCGAGGGTGACCGCTTCCTGGAAAAATACGCTCCCGAGAAGATGGAGCTGGCACCCCGCGACATCATCTCCAGGTCGGAGATTACCGAGATCCTCGAAGGCAGAGGGATCGAGGATGAAGCCAGCGGCCTCGGGCACGTGTGGTTGGATCTCACCCACCTGGGGGCAGAGAAGATCAACAAGCGGCTCCCCCTGATCCGCGAGGTGTGCATGGGGTTTCTAGGGATCGATCCGATCACCAATCAGATCCCTGTGCGCCCCGTGGGCCATTATTCGATGGGCGGTGTCGAAGCCGACATCAACGGCCGCACAAGGGTGGAGAACATCTGGGCGGCAGGGGAGGTGGCCTGCCACTCACTCCACGGCGCCAACCGTCTTGGGACGAACTCAACCGCCGAATGCCTGGTCTGGGGCGGCTTCACTGGCCAGGAGGCCCTCGGCTACGTCCAGAACGGGGCGGCGCTGGTGCCCCTGCCCGAAGAACAGGTGAAAGCGGAGGAGGAACGTATCTATGAGGACCTGATGAAGCGCGACGGGGATGAGAACCCGTACGAGCTGCGAAGAGAGCTACGGACGGCCATCACGAAGCATATGGGCGTCTACCGCACCGGTGAGCTGATGACCGAGGGCCTCAACAAGGTGAAGGAGTTAAAGGAGCGCTTCGCCAGAATCCATCTCAAGGACCCTGGCCGCTTCTACAACACCAACCTCTTCCACGTGCTCGAGCTGGAGAATCTGATCGAACTGGCCGAGGTGATGCTGGTGGGTGGCCTGGCCAGGGAAGAATCGCGGGGCGCCCACTCGCGCCGCGACTTCACCGACCGCGACGACGAGAACTTCCTCAAGCACACGCTTGTCTGGAAGAAGGACGACGAACTGGAACTCGACTACAAGCCGGCGACCATAACCCACTGGAAGCCGGTGGAGCGGAAGTACTGAGGAGGCAAAGATGCCCGAAATCATAAGATACCCAAACCGCCTTGGCCTGAAGGGCTGGCTCGGCGGAGGTAAATGGGGAGTGGAGCGCTACCTCTACACGCTGCACCGGGTGACCGGCTTGGGTATCCTGTTCTACTTCCTATTGCACATCTTCGTGACCGCCACCAGGGCGATCAGCCCGCAGTTGTGGACGAGCACGATGAATCTGTTCAGCAGCCCCTTTTTCATTATCGGTGAGTACCTGGTCTTCGCCGGGTTCGTCTTCCACGCCCTGAACGGACTGCGGCTCGGTCTTATCGAACTCGGGTTCCTGACAGGACCCGCCGAGGAACCGGTATACCCGTACCGCAGCTCGCTGAACGTGCAGCGTCC
>JAGLTZ010000151.1 GCA_023135015.1 Candidatus Latescibacterota bacterium | reverse complement strand
GCCGATACGGTGGAGCAGGCCGATACGGTGGAGGAGTCCGGCTACGGTGGGATGGAGGGACTGGAGGCCATCGTCGGAGAGAAGGAGGGAGAAGTCGCTGCGGGAACGGATGAGGAGCCGGTAATCGAGTCCCAGAATCAGGTAGAGCCTGAGGAGGCGGAAGAAACTACAAAACTGGAGCTCGAAGGGGATCTTTCCGTCGAAGGCGTTGTGGAGGGCCTCGAGATCGGCTCGGTGGCTGAAAAGGCGGACGAAACTATGGCCGTTGATCCCGATGAAAAGGAGATCAGCTCCGTGGTGGGAGATGAAGAAATGGTAATGGGGCCGGTCGAGCTTCCCGATGATGCAATCGAGGATGTCTCGGAAGGGCTTGAGCTCGACGATGGCTACGACATGACGACCGCCGTCGAGGATGCTAAAGAACCGGCCGCAGGTGAGGAAGAGCCTGCGGAAACGGCAGCCACGGAAATCGAACCGGGATCCGATGTGGAAGAGGCGCTCCGTGCCCTCGAGGAAGATCTGGAAATGAAGCCGGATGTCGATTCCCAGCTTGATGAGCTGAGTGCCGGGACGGGGGAGGCAGAAGAGGTCGCTGAGGATGAAGCCACTCTGGAGGAGACTTCCCTCGAGGAGATTGCCGTGGAGGAGGTGGACCTACCGGAGGGGGCTGTAGAGGAAGCAGTAGAGGAAGAGAAAGAAGAGGAAGGGGAAGAGTTGCCTGGTGAGGCGGAGGGGATCGAGGAAGGGTCACCAACTGCACAGATAAAGGACGCGGATGATTCGATAAGGATAGCCATCCAGGCTGAGATAATAGCCGCGAAGGGACATACGAAAGAGGCTATTCGGCTCTTTGAGGCCCTTCACCTATGGGAACCTGATCGAGCATCCTACAAGGAACGGCTCGACGAGCTTCGGCGCCTCCAGCAGTAGCCGACCGCCGGGACCTCACTACCCTTGAACCGCAGCACAAAAGGCGTCCCTGGAAGCTCTGACTCTGACGTTTACAGCAGGCGCAAGTCGGCGCTCTGGGAATCTCAGGAACTCGAGGGCATCGACGCCTTCCTTGTCACGGAACCGGTGCATCACAGATACCTGTGCGGCTTTTCCGGTTCCAACGCCTATCTGTTTCTAACTCCCGCTGAGACTCTCTTCTTCACCGACGGCCGCTATTGCGAACAGAGTGATGACGAGGTCCGGGGAGCTCAGGTAGAGATCGTGGAGGGGCCGCTTCGAGATGCGTTGAAGGGGGTTGTGGGACCGGGCCAGAGCGTCGGCTTCGAGGCGCGGCGCCTGACTGTGGCGGAGGCGGAAGGGCTTAACTCCTCCTTTCCGCAGGTGGAATGGCGACCTGTAGAAGATGTGATCGAACGGTTGAGACTCCACAAAGATGAGAGTGAAGTGGCTGCGATACAGCGGGCTGTGGACATTGCAGTCGAAGTGATGGAGGAAGTTGCCGGAAAGCTGGAGCCGGGACGTACCGAACTGGAGATAGCGGGTTTTGTGGAGGAAAGCCTCCGCCGTCATGGTAGTGAAGGCAGCGCGTTCGAGCCTATAGTCGCCTCAGGTCTCCGGGGAGCGATGCCACACGGACGGGCCTCCACGAAACCCGTTAGTGAGGGAGAATGCGTCACTATCGATTTCGGCGCCGTCTGGAGCGGCTACCACAGCGACCTTACACGAACCTTCGCAGTCGGAGAAGTGGAACGGCAATTTATAGAGTGGCAGGGGGTACTGGGCGAGGCCATCGAGGCTGTTCTGGCGCTGGTGGAACCGGGTTTTCCCTGTAAGGAGCTGGATGCTGCGGCCCGAGGAGTTATCGACGAAGCCGGGTTGGGCGACTATTTTGTCCACAATCTCGGCCACGGAATCGGCCTGGAGGTGCATGAAGGACCTCATCTTTCACGATCATCTTCGGATAGCCTGGCCGAGGGAATGGCATTTACAATCGAGCCGGGCATTTATGTGCCCGGCCGCGGGGGGATACGTATCGAGGAGAATGTCGTGGTGACCGGGGAAGGTCCGCGACTGCTCACACGCACTCCCCGCACGCTTGAACCGCCGGAGAAGTGACTGTGTATGGCTACAACCGCTGATTTCCGCAACGGAATGACCTTCGAAATGGAGGGCGAACTGTGGAAGATCCTGGAGTTCCTCCATGTCAAGCCTGGTAAAGGTGGGGCGTTCGTGCGGACAAAACTCCGACGGCTCTCTGACGGGGCAGTTATCGAGCATACTTTCCGCGCCGGTGAGAGGATGGAGGAAGTACGCATAGTCGCCCGCTCCATGCAGTATCTGTATGAAAGTAATGGCCTCTACTACTTCATGGATGAGGAAACCTACGAGCAGCACCCCTTTAGCACGGAATTACTCGAAGAGGTCATTCCCTACCTGAAGGAGAACATGACAGTGAAGGTCCTGTGGTACGAGGAGAGGCCTCTATGGGTTGAAGTACCACAGTTCGTCGAGCTCCAGGTGGAGAAGACCGAGCCGGGGGTGCGTGGTGACACTGCCACCGGCGGCTCCAAGCCTGCTGTACTGGAGACAGGAACGACGGTTCAGGTACCGCTGTTTGTGAATGTGGGGGATGTTCTGAAGGTAGATACAACGACCGGGGAGTACATTACCCGGGTCTAGATGGGAACTGGCGCGTTTCCAGGGTGGAAACTAACTGGGGGAGAAGTCATATGAAGGAGCGGGAGATCCGCAAGCTGATCAAGATTCTCGAGGAGACCGAAATCGAGGAGCTTGAGATTCGAAAGTGGTGGGGAGGGCGGCTCCGCATCGCCAAGCGGATCCGGGGCAGCCTCCAGGTTTCGTCCACGGCCGGTGTGGCGGAGGCGCCGGAACCTTCCGTACCGGAACCGCCTGCCGCCGAGGAGGTCGAGTTCTCAGACCAGACCCACTATATAGTCCACTCTCCAATCGTGGGGACCTTCTACCGGGCGCCGGCTCCCGATGCACCTCCGTACGTGGAAGTCGGCGATACGATAAAGGCCGGACAGGTGGTCTGCATCGTGGAGGCGATGAAGTTGATGAACGAGATACAGGCGGAGAGGGGTGGCAGGGTGGCCAAGATTTTCGTAGATAACGCTCAGCCGGTCGAATACAACCAGATGATGATGGTTCTGGAACCGGAGGCCTAGTGTGGATATAGATATCATTCTCGAGCAGATGGTGAAGTTCAACTCTTCTGACCTTCACATTCAGGAGAACTTCAAGCCGATTCTGCGCCTCGACGGCGCACTGCGCCGGCTCGAGGTTGATCCTTCATCGCGCGATGATATAGTGGGGGCCATCCAGAAGCTGCTCGATCCCAAGCAGGTTGAGCGTTTCAAGGAAGTGTACGAGGGAGACGGCAGCTACCAGCTTGATGGTGTGGGACGCTTCCGTGTGAATGCTTACCGGGCGCTGAACCGCTTCAACCTGGCAATCCGGTATATACCGCTCGAGATACCGAAACTCGAAACCCTCAACCTCCCGGCCAAAGTCCCGGAAATTGCACTCTCGAAGCGCGGGCTGGTACTGGTCACAGGTGTGACCGGCAGCGGCAAGTCGACGAGCCTTGCGTCCATGCTCCGCCACATTAATGAGAACAAGAGAGTCAAGATCATCACGCTGGAAGACCCGGTCGAGTTCATCCACCAGGAGCAGCTTGCGAGCATAAGCCAGCGTGAGGTGGGTATAGATACGCTTTCGTACTCAGGTGGATTAAAGCAGGTCTTTCGCCAGAATCCCGACGTGATCCTGCTGGGGGAGATACGTGACCAGGAGGTAATGGCGGAGGCGCTTTCGGGCGCTGAGACAGGACACCTGGTTTTTTCGACGCTGCACACCACCGACGCCCGGCATACGATTACGAGGATTCTCTCCTTCTATCCTCCGCATGACCACCAGGCGGTACGGGAACTTCTTTCGGGGGTGCTGGTGGCAACAATCAGCATGCGGCTGCTTCCCAAGAAGGGTGGTGGTAGGGTCCCGGCAATAGAACTGATGGTCAACACCGCTCTGATAGCGGATATCATCGCCGAGGAGGGGCGCCTGCATGAGCTCCACGATTTAATCCGGGATGGCAGGAGCCAGTACGGGATGCAGACCTTCGACCAGTGCATTTTCGAACTCTTCCAGGAAGGTTTGGTCGAATATGAGGTCGCCAAGACGAACTCGAGCAACCCATCAGAGTTCGATCTGGCGATCCAGGGTATTACGGCCGGGGCAACGGAAACCGGCACGGGCGGGAACGAGTAGTAACAGCACCGAAGCTGGAGAGGACCATTCGTGTTTCGCAAGGTTTTAATAGCCAATCGTGGGGAGATAGCCCTTCGCGTCATCCGCGCATGCCGGGAGCTGGGCATAAGTACGGTCGCGGTTTTCAGCGAAGCGGACTCCGAGGCGCTGCACGTACGCTTCGCCGATGAAGAGGTATGCATCGGCCCGCCACCCAGTGTGGATTCCTATCTCAATATCCCGCATATAATCGCCGCGGCCGAGATTACCAACGCCGATGCCATCCACCCCGGCTATGGTTTCCTTGCCGAGAACGCCGGCTTCGCCGAAATGTGTGAGTCCTGCGGAATTATTTTTATCGGGCCCACTGCGGAACAGATACGACTGATGGGGGACAAGGCGCGGGCCAAGAAGCTTATGGGGGAAGCAGGGGTTCCGGTTACCCCCGGTTCCGAGGGCGTTGTGCCGGATCTGGAGATGGCCCGCGTCGTGGCCGAGGAGATCGGTTATCCGGTTATGGTCAAGGCTACCGCGGGTGGCGGCGGCAAAGGGCTGAAGCTGGTGGAGGACGAGGAGGAGCTCGAGTTGCGCTGGATCGTAGCCCGCTCCGAGGCCAAGGCCGCTTTCGATAACCCGGAATGCTACATAGAAAAGGCGATCGTAGAGCCGCGTCACGTGGAGGTCCAGCTCCTGGGGGATACCCACGGCAATGTGATCCATCTTGGCGAGCGCGACTGCAGCGTGCAGAGGCGCCACCAGAAACTGGTCGAAGAGAGCCCGTCGCCTGCAGTAAATGCAGAGATGAGGTCATCTATCGGTGCGGCGGCGGTCGAGGGTGCGCATCGTATCGGCTACCAGGGCGCCGGAACCAT
>JAGLTZ010000150.1 GCA_023135015.1 Candidatus Latescibacterota bacterium | reverse complement strand
AGCTGCTCTACCAGCTGAGCTACTGTGGCTTGTCAGATAGGCAAACGCAACCCCATGAATAAAGGTAGGTTGCATTAAAGGTAGTGTCAAATCGGCGCAGTTAGATGGTGCCGGGGCGCAGAATTGAACTGCGGACACCCGCGTTTTCAGCGCGGTGCTCTACCAACTGAGCTACCCCGGCACGCGATTCTTGGACCACCAGGTTGCCGGCACGCGGTCCCCGGCCGTCGTGTTCAGAAATCAATCCCTCTTCCGGCAGGATTGCAAGCATCTTCGAATCGGAGAAGGCGATGCCGCTCGACGGCTCTTATCGAGGGGTATAACTTTGATATTCGCATAGATGCGCAGGAGCTTCAACCGATGATATGCAGCCGCCCCACTGCCTGTGTGATCGCCGCAATTCTGCTGGCCTGGACAGCCGGTTGCGGCAGTGGAGAAGAACACACCGGATATGTAGGCCGGGCAAGGCCACCCGACCGACCCCTGCTGCGTATCGCACAGGGCGGGGATCCGGCGGGACTCGATCCCACTCGATACAGCGACCAGCCTTCATGGCGCGTAGCGAGGCTGCTATTTGAGGGACTGCTGGCATTCACATCAGAGGGACGCACCACTGCCGGCGTGGCCGACGGCTGGAGCTCAAACTCCGAGGCGACGATCTTCACCTTTCAACTTCGCCCCGAAGCGCAGTGGAGCGACGGCAGGCCGGTCACCGCGGAGGATTTCGTCTTCGCGTGGCGACGTGTCCTGGACCCTAAGTTCGGCGCCGAGACCGCCGAGGGTCTGTACATAATAAAGGGCGCCCGGCAGATCAATTCCGGTAAGGCGGACCCTCACTCCCTGGGCGTAAGGGCCCTCACAGAGAGGGTGCTCGAGGTCGAGCTGGAGCACCCTGACCCCGAGTTTCCGATCCGCACGGCACTCCCCTCATTTTTTCCCCTGCCCCCGGAGCATGTCGCAGCCAGATACCTCGACTGGCCCGGCGGGCTCGACCCGGTGTGCAACGGCCCCTTCGTTCTCGATCGCTGGCTCCCCGATGACCGGCTCATTGTCCGCCGAAGCGAAACTTACTGGAACCGTGAGGCTATCGAACTGGAGAGCGTCGTGCTCTTTCCCCTGGCCGACCCCAACACCACCATCAACCTCTACAGGGCCGGGGAGATCGACTGGACCACCGCCAACACGATACCCATGGACCAGGCCCGGGAGCTTCTGCGGCGGGGGGCGCCCGAGGTCCATGTGAGCTCTGTATATGCGACTTATTACCTCGAGCTGAACACTGTGCGAGAGCCCACTAACGATCCCAGGGTTCGCCGCGCACTCGAACTGACCGTTCCACGGGAGTCGATCGCGGAAGGCATATACGGCATGGGACACAGACCCAGCAGGGTTCTTGTTTCCACCAACCTCCCGGACTGGACGGCGCCGGAGGTGCCGGCCGGGGATAGCGAAACCGCGCGCCGGCTGCTCGCCGAGGCAGGATACCCCGGCGGTGACGGACTCCAACCCCTGGTCTATCTCTACAACGCAGGAGGTCCGCACGGGGCGGTGGCCGAGTTCCTGCAGGGCGCCTGGCAGCAGCAACTAGGAGTAAGGCTCGAGCTGATCCCGATGGATTTCGCCTCGATGGAAGAGAGGGGCCGCCGGGGGGATTTCCACCTGCTCCGCAGTTCATGGCTGGCGGATCTGCCAGCTCCTGTTGAATTCCTGGCGGTCTTTCAGGCAGGGAACCCGAACAACCTGACAGGCTGGGAGGACCGCGAGTACGACAGGCTCCTCGAACAGGCGAGGCACGTTCTGGATCCCGGCGAGCGGAACCGCCTGCTGCGCACGGCGGAGGAGCGGCTGCTGAACGATGCGCCCATTATACCCATCCTCCACTACGCGACCGTGCAGCTCATCAAGCCGTATGTCGAAGGTCTCACGCCCAATCCTCTCGACGTTATCGGGTGGGCGGGGCTTCGAGTCAACCTGGAGTGGCGGCCGCCACGGTGAAGCTGCTGCGTCGCAGGCTCCTGGCGGCACTGCCCACTCTATTCGCCGTCATAACGATTACCTTCATCATTGTCCGCGCAGCGCCCGGCGGGCCCTTCCGTGACGAGAAGGCCGTCCCCGAGGCAGTGCGCGCAAACATCGAGGCCCGTTACGGACTGGATGAGCCGCTGGCAGTCCAGTACGTGAAGTTCTGGCGCAACCTGCTCACGGGAAGCCTCGGGCCCTCCTTCCAGCACCCGGAAAGATCAGCCCTGGGCGTTCTTGTTGGAGGCGCCGTGCCCAGCTTGATCCTGGGTGTAGCGGCGGCTCTAGTAGCCCTTCTTCTGGGGCTTGGCGGCGGAACGCTCGCCGCCCTGCGGCCGCGAACGTCACCGCCGGTTTCGGCAGTCGCCCTTATCGCCCTTGCCATCCCCGTCTTCGTTCTCGGCCCTCTTCTGATCCGTCTCTTCGCTCTTGAGCTGGGCTGGCTGCCAGCCGCCCTGTGGGGTTCCCCACGCCACCTGGTTCTGCCCGCCCTCACGCTCGGTCTCCCAGTAGGCGGAGCACTGGTCCGTTTCTGGCGTACTGTGCTCACCGAATCTTTGGATGCGCCGGAATGCATCGCCGCACGCGCCCGGGGACTCAGCGATCTGGAGGTCGTCCGCCTGCACGCCGCCCCCAGGAGCCTGCCATTGCTCCTTAACTACATGGCACCCATGGTCGCAGCTCTGGTAACCGGCAGCGTCGTGGTTGAGAAGATATTCGCTGTACCGGGAATGGGGCGGTACTTCGTGGACAGCGCGCTGGCCCGCGACTACCCCATCGTCATCGGCGCCACCCTGATATACGCAGTCGCCCTTCTGGTGGTGCACACCATGGCAGACCTGGCGCACGCCCGCCTCGACCCGCGCCTGCACAGGGAGCACAACCGGTGAGCCTGAGCCGCGCCGGAAGCAGTGGGATCACCCCCCTTAATGCCCTGCTGCTGATCATCGTGATCGGTGGGGCTGTTGCGGCCGTATTCGGCCCCCAACTGCTCCCCTCCCAGCTTGCAGGCGGCATCGAGCCTCTGGCCCTGCCTCCAGGAGCGGGCCACCTCCTTGGCACCGACAGCCTGGGCCGCGATATGCTGGCCCGGCTGCTCGAAGGGATGCGTACCACCCTGTTCGTGGGCCTGGCGGCGACCCTTCTGGCTCTGGTCATCGGCACACTCTACGGGGCGGCGGCCGGGCTGGCCGGGCCCAGAGCCGACGAGACGATGATGCGCGGGGTAGACGTGGCGCTGGCCCTTCCCTTCATGCTCCTTGTGATCCTGCTGGTGAGCCTGTTCGGGCGCAGCATGCTGCTCCTCTTCGTCGCGCTGGGACTGGTGGCGTGGCTGCCGCTGGCGAGGGTAGCCCGCGCCGGAGTGCACAACCTGCGGGAAGAACCGTACCTGGAAGCGGCCCGTATGATGGGTGGAAGCCGCGTCTACGTGCTGCGTGCACACCTCTTCCCCCAGCTGGGCGCCCCCCTGGCCGTCTATGCCACCTGGATGCTGCCGGTCGTAATGATGCAGGAGGCCTTCCTCTCCTTCCTCGGCCTCGGCGTTGCCCCCCCGAGGGCGTCGTGGGGGACGCTCATCGCCGACGGGGTTGCGCGGATCGAAACCGCCCCGTGGATATTGCTCTCGGCGGGCGGTTCTCTCGCCCTCTGGCTTATCGCTCTCCACCTGGCCGGCGAAAGGCTGGCAAGGCAGCTAAACGTGCACCGCACGACCGGGGCTCTGGAGAGGACTACGGCCGCAGGAGAACCTGATGGCGGGGAGGTAACGGCATGACCGCGGGCATGAAGCTTACCGACGTCAGAGTTTATTACTCCTCCAACGAACCGGTCCTCGATCTGCCCATCCTCGAACCGGAGCCAGGGAAGATAACCGTGATCGCCGGGCCCACAGGTTCGGGCAAGAGCACGCTCGGCCACGCCGTGGCCGGACTGCTCCCCTTCATGGGTGCCCGAGCCGTCGGGACCATCCACCTTGGAGAACACGCCCTGCCGCTGGACAGCGTAAGAAAATGGCGGGGCATATGCGGGAAGCTGGTGAGATGGATCCCTCAGGAACCGGCCCGCGCCTTCACGGCCACACGACCGCTGCTCGGGCAGATGCTGGAAGGGATCGAGGATGACCTGAAGATCAACGAACAGCTGGTCACCCTGCTCGAAGTGGCCGGGCTTCCAGACCCGCCAGAGCTCTCCCGCAGCTACCCGTTCGAGTTCAGCGGCGGGATGCTCCAGAGGGCGGCCCTGGTCAGCGCCTTCCTCCCGGATCCGATGATCGTGGTGGCAGACGAGCCGACAGCCCACCTCGACCCCCCCAGATCTCTGGACCTGGCCCGCACCGTCACCAGGCTGGTCCGGCAGGCTTCGGTGACCCTGCTGTGGATCACCCACGACCTGCGCATGGCTTCGGCCGTGGCAGATCACGTCGTCTTTCTATCCGAGGGTCGCATCGAGGCGGAAGGGGAGCCCGGGCTGCTTCTGGACCCCTCCCTGTACGAACCACTTTCTATAGTTTACGCCTCAGCCAGGCTTGCCCAGCCGCTATGAGCGCTCCGAACGTCCTGCAGATCAGCGATGCGGCCGTAAGGCCGGCAGGGCCGGAAAGCCCACTGGTTCTGCAGGGGTTCACCCTTTCCGTTTTCGCCGGGGAGATCGTGGCGCTTGTTGGCCCCAGCGGCGCAGGTAAGACGACCGCACTCCGGGCCGCAGCCGGCCTGCTTACACTTGAAGAGGGAACGGTGCGCGCCCCGAAGCGCCTCGGCTACCTGCCGCAGCATCCTCTAACCGCCTTCGACCCCAGGTGGTCCGTACTCCGATCCGTCACCGAACCGGCCCTCCTGGCCGGAGCGATTAAAGGGGACGCGCTGGAGAAGGCGAAGAGGATGCTCGAATCGCTCCGGCTCTCCGATATGCTGTGGGAGCGGCGACCCGCCGCCCTCTCGGGCGGCCAGCTCAGGAGGGCGGCTATCGCCCGGGCTCTGGCTGCCGATCCCGGTCTAATACTTGCCGACGAACCGACCGCCGGTCTGGATCCGGTAGCGACGCTACAGCTCGTGGACCTCTTCCACCAGCTCACCGAATCGAGAGATCCAGGGGTGCTCTGGGTCACACACGATCTTGGGGTAGCCGCGGCGGTGGCAGAGAGGGTTATCGTACTCGAAGGTGGGAGGATCGTCGAGTCGGCAACGATGGAGCAGCTGGCGGCCCAACCCCGGTCGGAGACGGCGCGCAGCCTGCTGGAATCGTGGCTGCCGCTGGACGTGACACGGGCCCGAAGTATGCTGGCCGATTGACTAACCTACATCGTGGACGGCGCCGCCCAGATCGTCGGGGCCGAGCACCAGGGTGCGGCTTGAGATACCTTCGGCGGCCCACCGCTCTTCAAGTGGCCGGCATATCCCCTCTACCCTGTCCACTGAACCCTCTACGAGCACAAGCAGTGTAGGCCCACTCCCGCTCAACCAGACGGCATCAGCTCCCCCCGACCACGCCAGCGCCATCAGCTCTTCGAAACAGGGGATCAGGCGGGCCCTGTACGGCTGGTGGAGGGAGTCCTCGACTAATTCTTTCAGTTCATCGGTGTGCCCCTCGACCAGGGCATGGAAGAGAAAGAAGCTCCGCTGCTGGTTCTTTACCGCATCCTGGTGGGCGATCTCGCCAGGCAGTGCCTCCCTGGCCAGTCGGGTTGATAGATTCATTTCAGGAACTACCGCACCTAGAAGGTAATCCTCAAACAGCCTGCTGCGGTGGGTAAGCACTCCGCGGCCTTCCAGCGGTGCCGCGGCAATCAGACCACCCATAATCGAGGGTGCCGCATTGTCAGGGTGCCCCTCTTCAGCGGTAGCGAGCTCAAGCAGACGCTCCGGGTCCAGAGAAGCGTCGGCAAGGCTCTCGCCGGCCAGCAGACCCGCCACCAGCGATGCGGCGCTCGCCCCCAGCCCCCTGGCGACCGGTATCTCGGAGGAGCCGGACACAGTAACACGGCCGTCAAACGCCAGCCCCGCGGCGCTCCAGGCGCTTTCCAGCCCGCACACAGCAAGGTTCTGCCTGTCCAGGGGAACCGGGGCAGGCGGGCCGCTTCCCTCCCCATCCCACTCGACAACCCATTCCGGCTCGGCGGTCGAGGCCATCACGAAGGTCCCCTCTACCGTTACCGTCAGACGGACGTATATATCGACTGCCAGTCCGAAGAGGTCGAAACCCGGCCCCAGGTTTCCGGTTGAGCCGGGAACCACAGCCTGTACCGTACGGATCATAGCTCCATTACCGGAAGTATCTCGCTGAGTTCAACAATCATCATCTTCCAAATCAATGGCTTCAACAGTCGTGCAGATAAAGCTTATACTAGTTCCCATCCGTAGTTTCCGGATGGGAACTATACTAATCTGCGAACCTCTCGGAACCAACGGCCATCACCGGCCGTTCCTACAAGCGGCCGGTGACCAACCCTAGGGGCGTTTTAAGGGCGGATGGACGAAAAACTCCTCATCGAACGTGCCCGCAGCGGCGACGACGACGCATTCGGAGAACTGGTGCGCATGCACCAGGACAGGGTCTATCGCACCGCCATCCGCTTCGTTGGCCCGGATGACGCACACGACATCACCCAGGAGGTTTTTATCAAAGCTCACGGGGAGATGAAGAGGTTCCATGCCAAATCGGCACTCTCCACCTGGCTGTACCGCATGACAATCAATATGTCTCTCAATTACCTGCGGGGAAGGCGGCGTGAGCTCGACCGGCGGGAACGGTATGGACCGGGTGTTTCAGCTCCCCCTCCCAGTCCCGATAGCGGCATTATCGACCAGGAATTCACCGAAGCAGTCTGGCAGGTTATCGACTCGCTGCCAGAAAAGCAGCGCACTGCGGTGGTCCTCCACCGCTTTGAGGGCTTATCGGCCGCAGAAACAGCCGAGGTGATGGGGCTCAGCCTCGGGGCCGTCGAATCCCTGCTGCACAGGTCAAAACTTGCACTCCTGAAGTCATTCCAGGAGAGTGGTCTGGGGGAGCCTCAAAACGACATCTGACGGAAATATGCCCATAAGGAAAGTGGACCCGGCGGGTTCTAACGGATGAGAGGGCAACCAATGAAGGATTTTCAAAGGCACAAACAGGCACATCCCGACACATACAGGGAGAAAATACCTGCCTATCTTGCAGGAACGCTGGACGAGCGTTCCCGCCGCACTCTGGAAGGTCATCTTCCTGAATGCGAGGCGTGCCGCACCGACCTGCAGCGTCTGCGCACACTGTGGGAAAACCTGCCTGACCGTGCGCCCGGGAGTGCGCCCTTAGATTTCTGGCCCCAGCTGAAGGTTCTGCTGGAAGAAAATAAAATTGTGGAGTTCCCGGCGCCTCAGCCCCGCTGGAGAGTCGCCATCTCCTTTGCGGCCGGTCTGGTTGCAGGGTTGGGCATCTGGACGGCCGGAACCGGAGGTCCAGCCCTGAGCAGCGCCGCCACCGACGAACTTCTGGCGCACGAAATCCTCTTCGAGAACCTCGACCCGATCCCGCCCGATTCTATGGCGGGCCAGTATCTCTCGTTGCTCCCCCTTGAAGAGGAGAATCCGGGAGGTGGGTCGTGAACGGCAAGCGCCTGGGAACCCTGCTGCTGGCTGGCTCGCTCGGCCTGAACGTTGCCCTGGGTGGCATTCTGATTTACCAGGCCGTTGCCAGGGGAAAAGAAACCTCGCGTCTGGAGTCCGACCAGTGGCGCAGACGCGCCGATTGGCGGGAACGCTCAGATTGGCAGTCCCGCTTTCGGTCAATGCCCGACTCCACCAGTTCCCCCCCGAGGCTTCAGTACAGCCAGATCCACAGGCTGAGAGAAATGCGCCGCGATCTGGAGGAGATGATCAGCCCGCTGCGCACAGAGATCAACGCCCTTCAGGCTCTTACGAGGGAGGAACTGGGTAAGCCGCAGCCCGATATTGCCCGCCTGGACAGCACGGCCGCAGAGATAGCCCGGCTGCAGAGCCATGTACAGCAGCACTTGCTTCGGCTGATACTGAGGGAGCGGGAGATCCTGACACCCGAGCAGTACCAGAGTGTCATGAGGATGATGATGCCGGGACAGTTCGGACCGCGCGAGACCGGCCGATTCAGACCGATGGACCCGTCAGATCGGGACACAACCAGAGGGCAGCACAGATCCTCTCGAGGCTTCCGAGGCCCCACGGACGTTCCACCGCCCTCCTAGGAGCCTGTCGGAGAAACACTCCTAGTACACCGTTCAAATCGCACAAGCGGTGAACTGAAAGTCTTGACGGGAAGAGCATTCCCGGCGTAATTGTAAAGTACGAGCAAAATTGTCCGATATTACGGTAATCTGGAGTCCACATGCTTGCCCTGACTAAAGCCTCCGGATACGGGATACTCGCTCTCGGATACCTCGATGACAAACCTGAGGATACCGTAGTAAGCACCAGAGAGATATCCGAGGTATTCGGTATGCCATCTGAGCTGCTAGCCAAGGTGCTCCAGCGGCTGAGCAAACGGGGGCTGCTGAAATCCCACCAGGGGCGTGGCGGCGGCTATTCCCTAGCCCGCCCGATCAACGCAATCAGTCTGACGGAGGTATTTGAGGCTATAGAAGGTCCGATAGAAATCTCAGTCTGCCTTAAAGAGGGGGGCGAGGAACACTGCGACATGTTCGAGTACTGCACGATTAAAGCGCCAATCGAGCAGGTTCAGAACCGTCTGATCGAACTGTTTAATACCATCATGGTAGACCAGATAACCCTGGACTTACTCGAATGCCCGGAAAAGACCTACCTCTCCACTTCCCGGGCCTGATCTGACTCCATAGACGCCACGGGACTCACAGTAGGGGCTCTCTCGCCGAGGTGTACGGTCTGGTTAAGCAGTACCAGCTGCCACAGCCCTTTCGGGCTGCGGCGTAGAACCGTGAGGGAGCCGTTATCCACCTGGAACCGGTACCTGTCTGAGATGCTCAGATCGAATATCCTGCAGACGGCGCCCCTTATCGGACCCGAATGGGTGAAGAGGGCGACCACCTCACCCGGATGGGAATCGGCTATCGATTCCAGCCGAGCCCAGGAGCGTGCCTGCATCTCCTCGAGTGCCTCTCCTCCGCCGCGGGCGTAACCTGCTTCGTTGCTCCGCCACTGCTCCAGCTCCCCGGCGTACTTCTCCCTGATCTCTTCCAGGGTTTTGCCCTCCCACTTGCCGTAGCTGCATTCCCGCAGATCCTCCGACGGGTTGACATTTAAGCCCAACGCCTTCCCTGCAGCTTCGGCCATCTCACGGGCCCTCAGCAGATCACTCGAATAGAGAGCAGCCGGTCCCCAGGAGCGCACTGCATCGATAACAGGAGCTATTACGGCCCGCCCTTCGTCGTTGAGTGGCGTGTCGGCGTGGCCCTGGAAACGGTACTCGTCGTTCCAATCTGTTACCGCGTGGCGGACCAGGACAAGATAGGTGGAATCAGCCAGCTTTTTGGTCATTGTACTCCTCATGATAAAATCTGCAGAGATCGCTCAGCATGCAGTTCGGGCAGTCGGGCCTGCGGGCGTCGCAGACCCGCCGTCCGTGGAAGATCATCGCGTTTGAGAACTCGTACCAGATCTCCTCTGGCAGCAGCTCGTTCAGATCGTACTCGATCTTCACCGGGTCGGTGTGATCGGTCAGCCCCAGACGCCGGCTCAACCTCTTGACATGTGTATCCACCGTGATACCAGGTATTCCCCAGGCACCCCCTCGGATACAATTTGCCGTTTTGCGCCCTACCCCCGGCAGAGAAGTCAGCGCATCCATCTCCCGTGGAACCTCCCCCCCGTGTTCCTGTGCAATAGCGCTGCAGGCACCCTGGATCGACTTCGCCTTCTGCCGGAAGAACCCGGTGGGTCGGATCATCTCCTCCAGCTCACCGGTGTCTGCGTCCGCGTAATCGCGAACGGCCTGGAACCGCTTGAAGAGCTCAGGGGTGACCGAATTCACCCGTTCATCGGTGCACTGTGCAGAGAGAATCGTTGATACCATCAGCTCCAGCGGTGAGGTGTGGCGCAGCGCGACCCCTGCGTCGGGATGGCCCTCGCTCAGGCGCTTGGCTATCTCACTGGCCCGCTCGACCCTCTCTGCGGCGGTCTCACCGGCAAATGGTCTTTTCTTTCGGGCCATGTTGAAACATCTCCGCGCAGTGCGATCTTCAGTCAACAACGGATAGTAAACTACGCCGGCAGATGCCGCCAACAAACCTGGATGATTGAATATTGGCCCGGATTGTGGGATACTTTCCCTAGTTACCGTCCGGAGGTTCCGGATACCGTGACGCTAAACGGTGCAGGGTAGCAGCCCGTCTAAACTTTGGGTGACATGGCTAGCTCCAGACGACAGAACCGTTCCCAGAAGGGGAATCTCCAGCTCACCGATGACGAGCTGATCCGCCGCTGCCTCGACAACCGTCACGACGCCTACCGCGTTCTGGTCGAGCGTTACTGGTCGATGGTCTACAGTGTGGTGCGCCGCATCACGAACAGCCACGACGACGCCGTCGATGTAACCCAGGAAGCATTCGTTCGGGCCTACGAGCACCTCTCCGATTTCACCCGCGACAGCAAGTTCTCGACGTGGCTGCTGCGCGTCGCGACTAATTACGCACTGGACCAGAAACGCCGGCAGCGCGCCCGGCAGCGCCTCCAGGTTCATGTACCGGTCTCAGGATATGCCCCACCCACCGACGAACCGGCAATCTCCAGGGAGGCAGAGAGCCGCCTATCCGAGATACTGCGGACACTCACACACCACCAGAGGCTATGCATTGTCCTTAAAGTGGTTCACGACATGAGCACTTCCGAGGTAGCTGGTATCCTCGGCTGCTCGGAGGGCACTGTAAGGGTACATCTGCACCAGGCACGTAAGACCCTGCGTGACAGATGGGATGGATGGCGATCATGAGTCCGCACAATCGCCGCATGCAGACCCGTCATGGCCTGACCTTCGGGTGCCGCTACGTCCAGCGTACACTGAGCCAACTGGGTGAAGACGCCCTCTCCCTGCCGCTGGTCTCCCGCCACCTCCTGGAGTGTCCGGCCTGCCGCGCACACCGGCGCAGGATCACCAGGGTGGACAGGGCTCTTCAGAAAGCTCTCCTACAGGAGACACCTACATTTTTCGAGGGCAGATGGGATACTATCCGCACCAGTCTCCCCATTGGTGAAAACCACAACCCCGAAAGGGATTCCCGCGTCCTCGACCGCCTGAGCGTTCGATTGATTACAGCCGTTCTCGGACTGGCAATGATCATCGGTGCCGCATGGTCGATAGATCACAGAACTCCTGCCGACGAAACCCCTATTGCAGTTGCACCCGGTGTTTCGGTTACGGCGGCGTCGGTGGAGGGGGAAAAGGTAAGCGTCGCACTCGAAGCGGAAGACGACGAGGACGGCACACTCTATATATGGCTCGGGCCCGGAATGGACGATCCCGCTGGGAGGGAGGACCAGGAATGAACCGGCACATTCATCCGAATGCCGCCGGCCGCCTCCTCGGAGCCCTGGCACTAGTTATCATGTTGGTTGGCTCCCTGCCAGTTGAGGCGCTTTCCACCACGGCAGCGGCGCCTCACAATGAAAAGCGTGAAGGCACTCCAGCATTCACCATCAACCGTATACGCCTCTATGTCATCCAAGCCCGGCAGGGTGAAGCTCGCGTGGTGCTGCCACCACTGAATGGACACCATTCGGATGAGGTGATTAACGATGCAGTCGATAACGCAATCAAGGCGATGGACTGTATAAGAAGGCAGTACCCCTTTGCAGACCTCAAACTGGTAAGCCAGTCTCCTTATCTGCTCCAACTCGTTCACGCCAAAGGAGGCGGATACGAGTACAGGCTGAGCCCCGAGCCGGACGGTGTTGCCTATTCCGCAGGCGACTTCGAAGGTATTCTTAGCGCCAACACCCACGGTGGCCAGCTGGCCATTGACGTCAGCGTCCTCCGCGAAGAGGAACAGGTCCTCCATGTCTCGTTGAAGCTCACTCCCGGGAGAACCCTGGTCCTAGGGCAGGGTCTGCCGGACGGCAACGCCCTCTTCGCCGTTCTAACCGTCGATGCGCCCAACACATCCCCCCTCCAGGGCGGCACCGCTGAAGATATTTACATGAGCTGGGACACGCCGCCAAGGCTGATACATTCGCCCCAACCCGTTTATCCGGATATCGCCTTTCGTGCCGGAGTTGAGGGCACGGTGACTCTGTATGTTGTCGTTGGCGTCGACGGCAGGGTCGAAGAGGTGCAGGTGGCTCACTCCTCGCCGAGCGATATCTTCAGCGGGGCGGCGAAAAAAGCCGTAATGGAGTGGAAGTACGAACCCGCCAGGGTCGACGGGAAACCGGTCAGAGCCCGCTGCAGCCAGACCCTGCGCTTTGTCCTCTCCGACGATAGCTAGCTTCTTTTTTAATCTTTAACGCTGGAGTAGGCAGTTCTTCCTGCAGACGTTCATCCTCGAAGGGCTCTCTCAGCTGACCGGTTACACGGAACACTCCCACGGACACTCCGACAGCGATCGGCCTGCGGGAGGGTCCACGCTCGATCCAGAATATCAGCTCAGCATCCTCATCCATCAGGTGACGGGTAACGTGATCGGTGTTGGGGACTGCTTGTGTCTGCTGCTCCTGACCCCCACCGGCACTTGTATCCCTTGATAATCTGCAGACCAGCTTCCAGGTTTCTACCCGTCCCTGCGGCGCCCTCCTCCACTCAACCCCCGCACGTTTGACCGTCACCTGCCAGCGCTGACCCTCCAGCCACAGCGGCAGCGTGACCTCGAGCATCCGGTCCCAATCGGCGTATCTCAGATACCACAGAACAGAGAAGAAATTCCCCTGCCCCGAAGGCACAGACATTACATCGGCAGCAACAGGGGCGCCCCTTGTCCGATACCGATCGGGTAGTGGTGGCAGTCGGCCCGCATCTGCGGCATCCGTACCTTCTCGACCATACCACTCTATGCGCCTGAACCTCAGG